>SMWF01000090.1 GCA_004357385.1 Gammaproteobacteria bacterium
AGGCACGGCGCCGCCGGCGATTGCGTCGTCCGGCGTGGTCAACGCGGGGCGCCGCGCGATGCGCTTGTTCGACCCGGACTGCGATGTGCCCGCCTGCGGCTGCAGTTACGTCGAGGACCTGCTCGCGCCGCTCGATCCCGCGACGAAGACCTGGGCCATCTACACGCGTGACGACCAGGTGGTGTCGCCTGAAGGTTGTCCGATCGACGGCGCCACCAACATCGAAGTCCGCGGTACGCATAGCGGGCTCGTGTTCAGCAAGCAGGTGTATCCGCACCTCGCCGAGGCACTGTGTGCATGAAGGCGACAGCGCCTTTGGCTGAATCAGCCAGGCGTGGGACTACGCATCGGCGACTCCACCGCCGACTTGAGCGCGTCCAGCTTCTATGGTGTCGGTAGCCCGGCCCGCTCGTGATCCATCGGACTAGCCGATAGCTTCCAACCGGTTGAGAAGATCCGCCACCTGTACCTCGGTAGGCCTCGCCTGGCGACTGGCGAATTCGGCCGCGGCCCGTCTTATTGGGCCATCCGGATTGGCAACCGCCTTCAACGCGTTCCGGAGGCGATCAGAATCGTCCGGATTCATCGAATGCACGATACAGGCGCCGGTTCGCTCCGCAGATCGGGAGAACATCGACTGTTCGACGTGAAGCGGCAAAAGGACCTGCGGGACGCCCAGCAGCAGTAGCTCGGTCACGCTGTTCATGCCGCCGTTGTTGACGGCAAGGTGGCAACTTTTCCCGACACTTTGCAGGTCCAGGGGTTTTACCGACAACCGAATGCTCGGGCTCTGAACGTCCCGCCGCCAGGCGTCGGGCCAATCCGGTGCATAGATCAATGACGGCCACTGGAGTTCCCGGACTATCTTCAACACCTGGGGGACCGTGCGATGAGGCTTGAGGTATAGGAACACCCTGGGTCCGGATAGCTCCGGCCAGGACGCGGGTTCGCCGCCCATGGACGGTGATGTTCCGAGATAGCTTTGGACGCGCTGGCCAGGGTAATGATCCAGGTCCGCCAGGCCGAACAGCCAGTGTGCGTGCACAGAGAAAAGCTGCTGGCATTGGTCCATCGCCGGCCCGCCGAGATCCGTCAGGACCGGATTGATCACGGTGTTCAATAGCTCCTGTTCACGCGCGATCAGATCCTCCCGAGAGCGGGGTGTTTGCTGATTGAACGGTGGAAACGGATGTGCGACCGGTGGAACACAGAAGCCATTCCCCGCCGCGATGCAGGGCACGTGGGTGTAGAGACGGTGCGCCAACAATAGGGTGGGACTGTGATCGGCGATGATTGCGGACGGCCGGTAGGACTCCAGCAGTTGCAGCCAGGCCTTCGTCCTGGCCTTGAGACCCAGTGAGTGTTCGAAACCCTGGTTGATCAGGACGTCGACATAAGAGTGTGGCGTGATCGACTCGGCTTGCGCGCGCTGATGAACCGGAGCCTGTGTCAGCTTCACGGGCAGGTGGCCATAGACCCGTTCCGCACTGTCCAGGTTTCTGCTGGCGAACAGGACCTCGTGACCACGTTCCAGCAGTGCTTCGATGAGTTGCTGATAGCGCGCCAGGTGGCCCAGGCCCGCGCCGCACTCCCAGGTGAAGAGATACCGCTTCATTTACAACAAGACTCGTGTTTCTCCTAAACGTCTATTCATCGTCGTGACGGTCTGCGTCGCGATCGCCGCCAATTTCTGGGCTGGCTCCCGCGTGCCATCACTGCGTGATAAGGCAACCCTCGGGGGAGATCTGATCCTACAGGATCCCTCATGGTCGTCATCAAGGTCGCCATGATGCTGATCTTCCTGTTGGTGTTAAGTTATTCCTGGGAAAACAGTCCCCTTTCTGATCAACTCCGAGGTCGTTTCGTTCGTAAACGAGACCCTCAACCCACTGCGGAATGATTAGACTCGGAGGCTCCGAGATGCAGCACAGCGTGAATTCGCCTGTTCGTGGCAAGGCATCCAGACCCCGCGTCCTGCTCGTCGCCACGCACTATCCGCAGTTATCACAGACCTATATCAAATCCGAACTCAAGGCATTAGGGGAAGACTACGAAATCAAAGTCGTGGCCACGTCCGTTCCAAACTTCGAGGACCCCGAGCATCCACCGTTCGAACGCATCGAGAATTTCCAGAGAATGATCGAGATCGTTCGGTCCTTCAGGCCGACTGTGATACACGGTCACTACCTTGTGCAAGCCAGGTTACTCTCGGCGCTGGCTGCCGTGACCGATACGCCCTTTACCATACGCGCCCATTCGTTCGATTCCATCGTCACCGAGACCAGAAGACCCAAACATCTCGACAGATTGACGGCAGAGCTCGATTTCGAGCACTGTCTGGGAATTCTGGCTATGCCATTCACCAGACCGTTTCTGGAGAGTTCAGGCCTGCCTGCGACCCTGATCGTTGATGCGCCCCCGGTTATCGATTTTCATCACTTTTACAATCGCGCCAAGAATGGCACCGGAATCATGAACATCGGCGCTTGTCTTCCGAAGAAGCGGATGGAGGACTTCGTCGACCTCGCAGCCAGGATGCCGTCGCTCGAATTCAATCTGTATCCAATCGGATATGACACGGCCAAGATCGCCGCGCTGAACGCAGAACGAGGCGGCAGGCTCACCATCCATGAGCCGCGACCATTCTCAGCGATGCCCGCGGTATACAAGAAGCACGACTGGCTCGTCTACACGGCCTGTCCTGCGCTGAAATCCGTGGGATGGCCCATGGCGGTCGCCGAAGCACAGGCATCGGGCGTCGCCGTGTGCATGGCCCACATTCGCCCAGACCTAGTCGATTACGTGGGCGATGCAGGCTACCTCTACGAGTCGATCTCCGACGTTGAGCGAATCATCGACCAGCCGCCGCCGGCCCCTATGCGCGAGGCAGGTTTCGACCGAGCCCGGTCGTGGGACATCAAAACGAACATCCATCTTCTGACCGACCTCTGGGCATCTATCCCCGATCGTGCGGAAAGCGCAGCACGCCGTTCAATCCAGCGCCCATGAGCAAGCGAGTGAGTCGCCCAAAAGTTAGCGCTCCGAGCCAGGCTCTAATACGCGTACCTTGATCTGCTGATCCTTTTGCAGCGAGACTTGAGGCTGGGAGAGGGGTACGACGACGAGCTCGCCCAACACATTCTGGGTGCCCAAACGCTGCTCTTTTTTGCGACCATCCCCGCTTCAACGCCTTGCTCGCGCGGGCGGCAAGCATGAACAAGGACTCCTGAGGAGAAACACCATGAACACAGGCTACAACCCGGATTTCAACCCGACCGGCATCGAAGGCGGCGTGGACACCAACCTTATTCCCTGGATCGATCTCTAACCCGGAGGCGATAGACCCGGGCGGCCGTACCGCTGAAGATGGCGGCCTTCTCGGCCTCGCTCAAGCCCAGGCGCGCGGCGATCCGCTTGAATGCGTTCCATAGCGTTCGATAGGAAACGCACTCCCTGTCTACCGGAAAGTTGCTCTCGAACATGCAACGCTCCGGCCCGAACGCGTCGATCACGTACTGGTAATAGGGGAACAACAGCTCGCAGAAGTCTTCTGAACCCATGGGCGTAGCCCGCCTATGCATGTGGAAGGGCGGTTCCCAGTTTCCCACGCGCATCTGAGCGCCGCCGCACTTCATCACCGTATTGGGGCAGGACGCGATGGCATCGATGCCGGTTCGCCACCGCGCCACAACGTCTGCCGGCGCATCGGCATCGATCGTGCCACCCAGATGGTTGACGATCACCGGCACGTCCGGGTTGGCGTTTGCCAGTTTGGCCAGGAGAGGTAGCCGATCGAAATCGGGGGAGTAGTTGTCGTAGCTCAGTTGATGCTTGCCGAGAACCTGGTAACCCTCCATAAAGGTCGCGTTGAGATCGCTGGGAAATGCGGTGCGCACCCCGCGAAAGTTCGGTGATGCGGCCATGTGGGCCTCCAAGACCTCCTCGACCCCTGCGCCCATACGAAGATCCGCACTGCCGAATATCCCGGTGCAAAGCCTCACCTCACCATAGATCCCCGAGTTGCTCATCGCGACAACGCCGTGAACGAATTCGGTCTCGCCCACGCATTTCATTGATTCCGGTCCCGCGGCGCGATAGAACGCCCCACATTGGGCGAACACGGTCTGCACGATGTTGTGTCCGGATTCGGTGATGTCGTTCGAGATCTCCTCGCACAGATACACCTTCTGCTCGAAACTCACATGGGGTTGTGTCGTGAACGACCGGATGTCCCACAGGTGGTGGTGTGGGTCGACGATAGGTAGGTCCGGCTCGATTACTTCTTCCGGCGCTTCCTGGTTCAGCCATCGTTCCAGGTCTTCATTCGATGTAGGTGACATCCACTCCCTCACTTGCGGTTCGTAGTGAAACCAGGTGATCTTAGTACCTCTGTAAAGGTCAGGTCGCGCGTTCAGCGCTGAGTAGCGCTGCATCGAAACGCGTTTTGGTCCATCGTATGCGGCCATCGCTGTCCTTGCGTTGACCATCGCTAAGGCGTTCGCGCATCAAACATTGAGGTGATATGAGAATCCTGCTCGTTACTATTTGTGTGCTCTTAGCTCTGGCTGTTGTGGTCGTTGGCATTCATCTATGGAATCAATTGCAGTTGCGGCGTGGTGTGCTATTCGACCGACAGGATCTGTTCCATAGTTCAGACGCGTTTCATGTCGTTTCAGCATTGAAGCTCAAACCCGGCCAGGAGCTCCTTGAAGGTGTCGGTCGATATGTGAAAGGCGTCGAGCAACACGGTGCCGAAGTCATTTATGCCGGTAAGGTTGCGTTTCCAAAACCGCGCAAGTCGCGACAGATGCCTGATTTCGAATGGGACGCTTTCGTCGTTTCACAGTATGCGACGCGAGACGCCTGGGAAACCGCCGCGGTAAGCGCGAACTACATAGGACTCAAGAGCGAATTCACTCGCATCTGGTCACTCGGCATGCAGCGCGGGGCAACGCAGAACCTCGTTGTGTCGCTCGTTATGTTGCAGAAACGTATTCGCCACTTCCTTTCTGGCGACCCCGCGACCTATCCGTTTGAACCTGTTGAGGTACCAGCGGATAGGAGTCGTCAAGCAGCCGCTCAAAGCGCCTTATTGGAGCAGGTCGTAACCGAAAATAATGCTTTCAGTGAGGATGCGTTAGTCATCATCAATTTCCAGAAATTTGGTGATGCAAGCCAGAAGCGTGCGAATTCCAAGTACGGTGATGCGATGATGTCGATGTTGGCAGAAATGGGGCATGGGCCGGTTCATCTTGGTCGGGCGGTAACGCTGGAAGATGATGTGGACTTCGACCAAGTTGCGATCGTTTCCTATCCGGGGATTGAATACTTTGTTGAGATGGTTCAGAGCAAGTTTTATACAGGCATTTTCGGCGGCAAGCAGTTGGGGGATGACTTGTCATCGCCAACGGTGCCGATCCTCCAGCATCTGTAACGCCGAACAGAGTTTGCCGGTCAACATCTCATGGTTGCGAAAAACAACCAGCCTTTGGGATATTCGCGTTTGTGATTGCCTACGAACCACGTGAATCCCGACAACGAGAATTGAACGAACGAGAAACCCAATGAACACAGGCTACAACCCGGATTTCAACCCGACCGGCATCGAAGGCGGCGTGGACACCAACCTCATCCCCTGGATCGAGCTGCCGCAGGTCCCGGGCATGTCGATCAAACCGCTGCGCGCCAGCAGCGAGACCGCCATGTTCTCGGTCGTCGTGCGGCTGGCGGCCGGTACCGAGGTCAAGGGGTTCGTGTACCTCGGCGCCATGGACATGATGATGTTGTCGGGCAAGCTGACCTATCCCGACGGCCCCATGGCCGGGACCCTGGAGCCCGGCACGTGGGGCTATGTCCCCGCGAACGCAAAGATCGAGCGGCTGGTCGCGGATGAGGATGTCGAGTTCCTCGCCAACTTCTATGGGCCGGTGGCATTTCTCGGTGAGGACGGACGCTCGGTGACCAGCATCCTTACCAGTGCCGATGTCATCGCCGCGGCGCGCGAGCGCGGCGTGACGCTGGTGCCCAACACGCTGGCGGAGTGCATGGAGGAACGGCCGCGCGCATACCAAGGACCCCCGGAGCCGCTCGCGATCGCCGGCACCGACTCCAAGGCCCTGGTGAGCGCTGCCGAAGGCGTCGTTGCGGATGTCGGCCGCGCCACCCATCCCCATTTCATCGACACCCGGGCGGTGCCCTGGTTCGTGAATGCGGAACTACCCGACATCGCGCTCAAGGTCCTGCGGGTCAGCGAAGAGACCGGCATCTCCTCCCTGATCATCCGCCACAACGGGGTCGCCGGTCCGCACTATCACCTGGGCGCCGCCGACTTCATGGTGCTGAGCGGGCGCATCGGCTATCGCGCGGGCCCAGCCGACGGCTATGGGCCAGGGGTGTGGTTCTACGAACCCGCCGGCGCCCGGCACGAAGCGACCCAACGGTTGGGCGAAGAGGATCTGATCTACACCGCCAACGTCTACGGTCCCATCCAGTTCGATACAGGTGCGGGCACGCCGATCGTGGCCGTGCAGTCGTGGATGCAGTACAAGGAAATTGCGGAGGCGAGCGGCACGGAGCTTGTTAGAAGTACGTTTGCAGGGGATGCGAGTTTGTTGGCGTGGGCGCCGATCGGGAGTGAGGCGGTGGCGTTGTGATTCGAACCCTCAGCAGGCGGCGGCGGAGGCGCTGAATGGGCATCTGATGGACTAGTTGGGGCGGCGGTTTGGTTCGTACCCT
>SMWF01000091.1 GCA_004357385.1 Gammaproteobacteria bacterium
ACGGCCACCGTGTCTCTAGCGCTACGGGACAGCCCGATGATCGCGTCGGAGACGCGGCGAATTGTCCGCGAGGCGATTGCCAAAACCGGATATGTTTACAATGTCACGGCGGCAGCACTCCGAACCGGACGAACACGGATTATCGGCGTCAGTTTTCACAACATCGCTCACCAGTTCTTCGCGGAGATTTTGATCGCCATCGAGGAGACGCTGAGCGCGGCGGGCGCTGCAGTCTTCATCAACAATCATGGCGAGGATCCGGAAAGCCTGGCCCGCTTTATCGGGAGCCTCGCGGCCTATGGCGCCGACGGTTTGATCGTGTCGCCGCCGCCGCATGTGACGGTCGAGGTTCTGCGACCGATCAGCGAGCGTGGCGTGCCGATCGTGTACACCTCGCGCCATATCAGAGGTGACGATGCGGCGGACCGCGTTGTTACCGCCGATAAGCTGGCGATGCGAAGAGCTGCCGGGCGTCTGATCGAACTCGGTCACCGCAACCTCGTTCTCCTGGGCGGGCAACCGGGGACAAGCGTGGCCGAAGACCGGGTCGCGGGTTTCCGGGGTAAGCTGGAAGAGGCCGGTATCCCCTGGAGCGAGACGCTGTGGTTGCAATGCCGACCGCGGCTTTTGGAGGGTAGGGCCGCAGCGCAGGCGGCGCTCGACCTGGACCCACGACCGACGGCCTTTGTCTGTTTCAACGATCTGGTTCGCCTTCGGAGCGATGAACGCGCTCAGGGCTAGCGGCCTTGAGCCCGGGCGCGATGTCGGTGTCGTCGGCATCGGCGGCACCGACGAGGCTATGGCGATTCATCCTGCCTTGACTACGGTGTCGGACAACCCCGCAAATATCGGCGCGATCGCTGCCGAGACGCTGCTCAACAGGCTTTCTGACCCCCAGGCCCCGCCGCGCCACATCATGCTGGAGCCCAAACTGGTCATCCGCGAAAGTTGCGGTGGGCCCATCGGATAGCGCGTTTGGGCTATTCCTTCACTGCGCCGGTCATCGAGGCGACATAGTGCTCGACAAAGAAGGAATAGAGGATGGCGACCGGGACTGATCCGAGCAGCGCCCCCGCCATCAGCCCGCCCCAGTTGTACTGGTCGAAGGTGATCAGCTCGGTGATCATGGCAACGGGAAGCGTCTTGTTTTCCGCCGAGGAAATGAAGGTCAGCGCATAAATGAATTCGTTCCACGAAAGCGTGAAGGCAAAGATGCCGGCCGAGATCAGGCCGGGGATGGAAAGGGGTAACACGATCTTTGTCAGGATCTGGAAACGATTGGCGCCGTCGACCAAGGCACATTCCTCCAGCTCGTAGGGGATCGAGCGAAAATACCCCATCAACAGCCACGTGCAAAACGGCACCAGAATAGTCGGATAGGTCAAAATCAGTGCCCAGTGGCTATCAAAGATGCCGAGTTTGAAGACCATGAAGGCCAGCGGAATGAACAGGATGCTCGGCGGCACCAGATACGCCAGGAAAATCGACATGCCGATATAGCGCGAGCCCTTGAAACGTAACCGTTCGATCGAATAGGCGGCGCAAACAGCGCAAAATATCGAAAGAAATGTCGACGATACCGTAATCAGCATGCTGTTCCACAGCCAGCGCGGATACTCGGTTTCGAATAACAGGTGCTTGATGTGTTCAAGTGTCGGTTCATAAACCCACAAGGACTCGAGCCCGCGGTAGGCATAGAGCTCTTCGTGGGATTTGAAGGACAGGATGCCCATGAAATAGAACGGAAACAGCAGCACGAACAGGAAGATGGCAAGCGGTATGTACACGATCACCACTTTCCTGGGCAGGGATTCCAGGTATCCCATTCCGCCTTCGTCGCTCACCGCAGTTGTGACAGCGGGACTATCTGCGACCTTGTTAGTCATCCGAGCCTCCTTGCTGCCATTTGCGGTTTTGTAACCCGAAGTAACTGAACAGGATGGCCGCGAGCAGGAACGGGATCATGGCCGTAGCGATGGCCGCTCCCTCTCCCAAGGACCCGCCAATTATGGCTCGCTGATAAGAAAGAGTTGCCATCAAGTGGGTGGCGTTGATCGGGCCGCCCCGGGTCATCACCCAGATGAGCTGGAAATCAGTGAACGTGAACAGCACGGAAAATGTCATGACGACGGCGATGATCGGCGTGAGCAGTGGGAACGTAATTTTTCTGAAACGCTGCCATTCAGTGGCACCATCGATGGTCGCCGCCTCATAGAGCGATTGTGGGACAGTCTGCAGACCGGCGAGCAGCGTGATTGCAACGAATGGAATACCACGCCAAATATTGGCGGCAATGACCGAAGCGCGCGCATAGTTGGGTTTACCCAAAAAATCTATGGTGGTGTCAATCACACCCATTTCGATCAATATCCAGCTGATGACCGAATCCTGCGAATCGTAAATCCACCAGAAAACCAATGCCGACAGCACTGTCGGCACGATGAACGGCAGCAACACGATGGCGCGGATGAATGCCTTGAACGGAAAGTGGTTGTTGAGGATCATCGCCAGCCACAGGCCGAGCCCGAATTTAATGATGCTGGCGACCACCGTGTAGAGCAATGTGTTGAAGACCGACAGCCAGAACACGTCGTCCTCGAACAGCCATGCGTAATTTTCCAGGCCGATAAAGGTGCCTGGCCGGCCGACCTTGACGTCGGTCAGGCCCATCCAAATCCCAAGACCCAGCGGATAGGTCAAAAAGATCAGCAGAACGGCCGCGGCCGGCAGCATGAACAGGAACCCCATGAGGTTCCGGCTGTTTATCATCCGGCTGGCGAGCGATTGGCGCTTGGCTGGCACTGTCTGGCTTTCACGGTCCATCAAAAATGTAGCCCGGCCGAACCGGCAGGAGTGGAACCAGCCGGCCGGGCCCAGGTTGCGTGTCAGATCTTGTAGTAGCGCGCAGCCCGCTTGTGGGCGTCCGCTGCGGCTTCGGCCGGCGTCTTGGCGCCTATTGCCGCTTCGGCCACCATGTTGACCACCACGAAGTCCGCGAACACCGCGACCGCCGCATAGCTGAGTGAGCCAGCTTCACCAAAATGCTTCGAGCGGTGCACCGCGTCCTTGAACACCCTGCGTTTTGGGTCAGCCGTCCAGACGGGATTGTCGTCGTAGTCCTTTAGCGTGTGTGACAGGTAGCCGACCGAAGCTTCCAGGAAACTGTCATATTGTCCCGCATCCATCAGCCAGGCCAGCAGTGCCTTGCAGGCATTCGGATACTTGGTGTGCTTGTAGACGGTCATCGGGAAACAGACATGGAATTCCCGCACCGGTTGGCCTGGTGCAGTCGGCCAGTAGGCATGATCCATATCTTCGGAAATTTCCGTCATGCCTTCACGCACTGCTGCAGCATAGATGGAAATACCGTTATTGGAGACGCTGCAGGCGCCCTGCAGGAAGGCCTTGTTGTTGTGGCCGTCGAGCCATGAGGCAACACCTGGAATAAATGTCTTGCCCAGTTTGGCGACATATTCGAGGCTGGCGACTGTCTCCGGACTGTTGAGCACCAGGTTGTCGTTCTCATCGACAATTCTGCCACCGTGCGACCACAGAACCCAATGGGCCCAGCAGTTGCCGTCGCCACTTGCATTGCCGAGGGCAAAGCCGCCCGGCGTGCCGGCTTTCTTCAGTTCCACCATCATGCGCAGGAAGTCGTCGGTGTTGTCCGGGAACGTGTCGAAGCCGACATTCTTGATCTGCGAAATCCGGTAGTTGAGGAAGTTGCCGCTGAAGGTGTAGGGCAGGCTGATCCATTGGCCTTTACGCTTGGAGTATTCCTCGGCGATGGGATACCAGCCACCATGCTTGGCGCCGAGATGGTCTGCCACGTCGGTCAGGTCCAGCATGGCGTCCGGATAGAGATGCGGGTCGGCGTGAATCGTCCAGATGATGTCCGGACCCGCGCCGATACTGGCGGCAACAGCAGCCTTCGGACGCAGGTCTTCGAAGCCTTCGCTGTCGAGGCGGATCTTGACACCGGTTGCCTGGGAAAATGCCTCCAGCAGTGCCACGGTGGCTTCTCCCTCCGAAGCGACGAATCGCTTCCAGCGCAGCATGCGGATCGATGCCCCTGCCTCCGGTGTCCACGGACTTTCTGCGGCAAACGCCTGGGCTGCCGCCAACAGGGCTGGAGTGACCGCTGCCACGGCCGTGGCGCCGGCAGTGTTCTTGATTGCTTCACGTCTCGTAAGATGTTTCATCGGTTTCCTCCGTTGTCATTGAGCACTTCTGTGCTCACGTGTTTCCGGAACCGTTCGCCGGTTCTTCTCGGTTTCAGTCGTTTCACCCAGAACATTCTCCTTTGGTCGCATCATCGAATGCGAGCGCCGTTATCGTTGTCGAACAAGAGCGCGTTGTCGCCGTCCGGCATGAGTGAAATCGTCTGCCCAGCATGGAATTCGACCCGGTTCCGCAGCACCACCTGGATGTCCTGTCCCTCGATGCGGCAAATGACCAGAGTCTCCGCACCGGTCGGCTCAACCGCGGCAACATCGGCGCGGATGGCGCCTTCAGCGCCGTCGTCGGTGAGCGCAAAATGTTCGGGGCGCAATCCGTACCGGACGCTTGTTCCCTGTTCGGCGCCAAGGCCATTGGCGAGCGGCAGCAGCGTACCGTTACTGGTTCGCACACTGGCTATGCCGTTGCTTACATGTATCGTCCCGCTCAGCAAGTTCATGGCCGGAGAGCCGATGAAGGTCGCCACGAACAGGTTGTCGGGATTGTCGTAAAGCTGCAGCGGTGCGCCGGCCTGCTCGATCTCGCCGTCGTGCATGACGACGATCTGATCGGCCATTGTCATGGCCTCGATCTGGTCGTGTGTCACGTAGATCGAGGTGCTGTTCAAACGCAGATGCAGATTCCTGATTTCAGTGCGCATCTGCACCCTGAGCTTTGCATCCAGGTTGGAGAGCGGCTCATCGAACAGGAACACCTGCGGGTCGCGAACGATGCAGCGGCCCATGGCGACACGCTGGCGCTGCCCGCCGGATAGCTGGCGCGGATAGCGGTCAAGAAGTTCATCGAGATTGAGGATTGAGGCGGCAGTCTTGACCTTGTCCTCGATTACCTTGGGAGCGACCTTGGCCAGCTTCAAGCTGAATCCCATATTGTCGAACACCGTCATGTGCGGATAGAGCGCATAGTTCTGGAACACCATGGCGATGTCGCGCTCTTTCGGGGGCATCCTGTTGACGACCCGCTCGCCGATGGAGATCTCGCCGCTGGTCACTTCTTCAAGACCGGCAATCATTCTGAGCAGCGTGGACTTTCCGCAACCGGACGGGCCGACCAAGACGGTGAAAGACTGATCCGGGATGTCCATGCTGACCCCATGAAGAACCTCCACGGATCCGAAGGATTTGCGGACATCACCAATCGTCACTGACGCCATTGGAGCGAATCTCCCCTGACCATCCCGGTTCTGCCGTCCGGATTTAAAGTCCAAAAAACTATTGTGCATGATTCCCGATCGGGTCAATCACTAATTTAAATCGATTTAACTTTCCGGAGATACTTCGGAGACACGGAGAGCGCGAGGATGAAGCCGGAAATCCTGCAGATGGGTCCGATGATGCCGCACGTGGAAGCGGCGCTGGAAAGTGCATATCAGGTGCATCGTTACTGGGAGGCGGGCGACCGCGCGGCGCTTCTGGCCGAGACCGGCGCGCGGGTGCGCGCGGTGGCGACAGGCGGGGATGATGGCTGCCCGCGGGCGGTCATCGAGGCGCTGCCGAAGCTGGAGATGATCTCGAGCTTCGGGGTCGGCTACGACGCCGTCGACGTCGCTGCCTGCCGCGAGCACGGGGTGCGGTTGACCAACACGCCGGACGTGCTTAACGACGCGGTGGCGGAGTTGGCGCTGGGGCTGATGATCGCGCTCTGCCGCCGCATCCCTCAGGCGGATGTGCTTGTGCGCGAGGGCGGGTGGCTGGAAGGGGCCTATCCGCTGACCGGCGAGTTGACAGGGGCGCGCGTCGGGATCCTCGGCCTCGGGCGGATCGGCAAGGAGATCGCCCGGCGCTGCCAGGCGTTCAGGATGCGCGTCGCCTATCATGGGCGGAGCGAGCAGCCCTACGAGCCTTATGAGTACTACGCCGATCTTGTCGCGATGGCGCGCGATGTGGGCTGGCTGGTGGTGATTGCCCCGGGAACGGCCGAGACCAGGGGCATCGTCTCGCGCCGGGTGCTGGAGGCGCTGGGGCCGGAGGGGTGCCTGGTGAACGTGGCCCGGGGCTCGCTGGTTGACGAGCCGGCTCTGGTCGAGATGCTGCAATCGGGCGCGCTCGGCGGCGCGGCGCTGGATGTATTCGAGGACGAGCCCAGGGTGCCCGAGGTGCTGCTCGGGCTCGACAATGTGGTGCTGTCGCCTCATCAGGGCTCTGCGACGATGAAGACCCGGGCGGCAATGGGAAATCTGGTGGTGAAGAACCTGGCGGCGCATTTCGCCGGTAAGCCGTTGCTGTCGCCGGTCGTTTGAAAAAGGGCCGGAGATGACCGTTTAAGGAGGATGACGATGGCGCGCGTGGTGGTTACCGGGGCAAATCGGGGAATCGGTCTTGAGCTGACACGGCAACTCGTCGCCCGCGTTGACGAGGTGGTCGTCGCCCGCCCTACTTACCCCTCGATATCGTCCTCGAGGAAAAACCGGATGTTGTCCTCGAAGCTGTCGTCGCGCACAAAGCCCAGCGCCAGCGCCTTGGCCGGGTTGAAATGCGCCTTCCAGCCCAGCACGATCTTCTGGATTTCCGGATCGGGCTCCCAGCGGATCAGGCCGGCTACGGCGTCGCCGGCGACCCGGCGCATGTCCTCGACCATGTCGCCGATCAGGTGGGTGCGCCCGGGCAGCGCGAAGCACCGGTTCATGCCCAGCGCTTCGGCCTCGACCTCGGCGGCGATGATCAGGTTCTCTACGCAACGCCGCGGCGACAGATACGCATGCGCGTAATCGGGGTCGACCGGACAGATCGCCTCACGCCCTTGCAGCGGCTCGCGGAAGATCGACGACATGAAGCTGGACGCCGCCTTGTTCGGCTTGCCGGGGCGAATCGAAATGGTCGGCAGGCGCAACCCGCGCCCGTCGAGGAAACCCTTGCGGGAATAGTCGGTCAGCAGCATCTCGGCGGCCGCCTTCTGGGCGCCGTAGGAGGTCTGCGGGTTCAGCGCCGTCCAGTCCTCGATCATCTCCGGGATCTCGCCGCCATAGGTGGCGATCGACGAGGTGAAGATCAGCTTCGGGGTCGTGCCGAGCGCGCGGGCGGCCTCGAAGACATTGATCGACCCCATTAGGTTGACCGCCATGCCGAGGTCGAACTCGCTCTCCGACTGGGCCGAGACGATGGCGGCGAGGTGGTAGATGACATCGGCGCCATCCGCCAACAACCCGTCCACCGCCGCCCGGTCGGTGATGTCGAGCCGGTGGGCGGTGACCGGGAAGGACGCCTCCGGGATCGCCGGGCCGACGATGTCCGCCAGCGCCATCTGGCTGATGGCCCGTCCGCCGATTTCACCCCGCCGGCCCAGCGCCAGGGCCAGTTTCCGGCCCAGCATGCCGCCGCCACCGATGATGACTATATGCATTGGAATTCCTCAATGATTGTCCCTCGGCAACTGCCGCGCCACGCGGTGGTAGCTGGTGGCGAACTCGAGGCAGCCGCCCTCGGCGAGCTGGCCGACATGGGCGCGGTAGA
>SMWF01000092.1 GCA_004357385.1 Gammaproteobacteria bacterium
ACTGCAACGGCCTTTGCCCACCGGTTCGATGGCTACAACATGCTCGGTCTGGCCCAGTGGTCCGAACCCGATGACGATGCCCGTAATATCGCCTGGGCCCGGGAGACCCATGCCGCGCTGACAGACTTTCTCAGTTCGGGTACCTACAGCAACTACCTGATGGACGACGAGGGTGACGCCCGGGTCAGAGCTGCCTATGGCGTCAACTTCGAGCGGTTGCAGAAGATCAAGGCCGACTACGATCCCGACAACGTGTTCCACCTGAACCAGAACATCCCTCCGGCAGAAGCGGCGGAAGCGGGCGGAAAGGCGAAATCGTCATGAGCGACCGTCAGGCAATCGTCGACGTATTGTCGAATTACGCCACCGGGCTCGATGCCCGCGACTGGGTGCTGTGGCGCTCGGTATTCATCGACGAGGTGATCTTTGATTTGAGCTCCTGGAACGGCGTGGCGCCGCGCCCCTTGAATACCGATCGGGTGGTGGCGGCCCAGGCGCGGATCTTTGCGGAACTTGCCGAGACCCAGCATTTTTTCACCAATCACCGCGTGACGATCGACGGCGACAAGGCGCGGGTTCAGGCGCATATGCGCGCCGAGCATTGGCTGGCCAACCCCGGCATCGAGGGGACAGACCGCTACACCATGTTTGGTTATTACGACGATCAGTTGGTGCGCACCGATGCGGGTTGGAAGATCGCGCAGATGCAGCTCAACGTGACCCGCACCGAAGGTAACCGCTGGGTCATGGAAGAAGCGGAACGGCGCGCCCGTGCGAAACGTGATGCCCAGCGCTGATCCGGAACGACTCCAGGAACGGCTCCGGGAGCGACTCCGGGAGCGACTCCGGGAGCGAATAGATGCCCTGGAGACGCGGCTGACATTTCAGGAGGACACCATTGGGCAGCTCAACGATGCGCTGATCGCGCAGCAGGCGCGCATCGATCTTCTGGAAGCGGAAATGCGTCAGCTGATCGACGAGTTCCGCGGCGGCGTGAGCGAAGCACAGATCAACGCGGCCGACGAGTTGCCACCCCATTACTAGGACAGGCCATTAATCGCCATCTTGGAGGCAGAGCACACAGATGAGTACTGATCAATTCCTGCCGGACGATGACACCCTTATAGCACTCGCCGGGTTGCCGGATGACGCACCCGTGGTCATGTTGAATCTGCTGGAGTTCGCGGACGACGGCGGCGAGTCGTACCGGCGCTACGGGGCGATCGCCAGGCCGCAGATCGAGAGGCGCGGTGGCCGCATTTTGTACACCGGTGTGCCGCTGACGGATGAGGGCGGCGGCGGCCACTGGGATGTGATGATACTGGTCGAGTATCCAAGCCGGGCCGCATTTCTCGACATGATGGCGGATCCCAAGTACCAGAAGGGTTTGCCGTTTCGTGCTGCGGGATTGAAGCGCACAGTGCTGTATGCGTTCGGCCAGGCGGCCAACCCCATGGCGCCGCCGATCGACGTGGTCCCCATCGATGGCAGTGACGAGATCTTCGTGTTGAATCTACTGCGCTTCAAACCAGACGGCAGAGCGGAGTACCAGAAATATGGGCAGGTGGTTATGCCGATGATCCAGGAACGGGGCGGGAGCCCGACCTTGATGCTCGATGCTGAGCTGCCGCTTGTTTCCGAGGAATCCTGGGAAGATCTGTATCTGGTGCGTTATCCGGACGTCGAGTCGTTGATGGAGATGGTGGCCACGGACACCTGGCAGCAAGCCAACGAAGACCGGCAACGCGGCCTCGACCTGACCTGGGCGTATCCCACCCGTCCGGCGCGAGGCTGACCAACAGTTGTATAGGGAAAGGAGAGGGGTGCGTTGAAGCGTGCGCTCTTCTTCTGCTGTCACTCGATGCGGCAGGTAGCTGGCCCCCGGAGCGCGTGCTGATCCGCGCATTGGCCGCGCGCGGTCACGGATACCGCTGCCGTGCACACCCATGGGACGAGACCAGAATGAAGTCAGCGCGTACGCGCTTGGGTCGAAAGAGCGTGGGTCTCAGCTGCTGCTCTCGATCGTTTCCATCAACCCGTCCATCAGCGCTTCGCTGCCGATTCCTTCGCCCAGAACCTCCCGGCCGAGCGCGTGCTCGGGGCCGACGATTTCCGGTCCTTCACCGGGCGGCAGCGGTGGCGTGTAGTAGCCCAGCGCGTAGCTTCCCATGGTGTATCCGAGCAGGTCCTGCATTTCGCGGGGCAGCTCCCGGGCGATTTCCGGCGGGCACGAAAGGTACTGATTCTCTTCCTGGCGCAACCACGCCAGTGTGTAGGTCAGGTTCATGCCGATCCGATCCCCGTTGGACCGGTTTTCGCCGCCGCCGTGGAACACGGAGCCGGTATACAGCAGCGCAGACCCTCGGGTCATGACGGCTTGGCAGATCTCATCGGGCTCGGGTTTGCGCTTGTC
The DNA here is from genome assembly GCA_004357385.1 of Gammaproteobacteria bacterium. GTDB lineage: Bacteria > Pseudomonadota > Gammaproteobacteria > Pseudomonadales > Azotimanducaceae > SMWF01. The sequence goes on from SMWF01000092.1 coordinate 2,414, forward strand.
CGGCCAGTCGATGCTGCCGGGAACCACCTGGGTGGCGCCGTTTTCCTCGGTAAAGTCGGTCAGCGCCCAGATGGTGTTGAATTGCGGCTCGACATCTTTCAGGTAGGTTCCCCAGGCCCAGCGGTCGCGATGAATCATCTGCGCTTCCTGACCCGGCATCAGGCGGATGATCTGGCCCAGGTGCAGCTGAATCCGCTTGCAATAGGGCTCCAGGAAGGTCTTCGCCGCATCCAGCACCTTGGAGTTCATGATCATTTCCCGGCACGCGGCCGAGCGTGCCATCAGCGCGCCGGTGCGAGTGGTCTTGAAGCCGGTGAACTGGTCGGCGCCCATGCGGGTGGCATCGATGTAGGGCATCGTCTCCTCGAGCGCCTGCTCGATTGAAGCGTCATCCAGCACGTCGCCGAGGATCACGGCACCGTCTTTGTGAATGACTTCCAGAATTTCTTCGTTGCTGGCGCTGGCTTCAAGCGTGGTCAACTGAACCATGGTGCGTACCTTCGACGTTTCCTGCCCAGGAGTGAACGTTACCTAGTTGCCCGACAGGCTGTCCACCGCGCCGAACAGAGAATTCAGACGATCCAGCAGGGTATCGGGAAGGGCCGGCGCGAGGATCGAGGCCACGTTCTCGGTCAGATGATCAATGCTACCGGTGCCGGTCAACACCACGTGAGCACCGGGTTCGTACCGGCAGTACCGGTAGGCGGCCTCAACGAGTGAACGCACCTCCGGGTGATCAGCGACGAACGCCAGAGGATCGGAGGCGTCGAACGCGCTGCTATCGATCTGACCCGAAGCGATCAATCCGTCGAGCGCCTTCGCCAGCGCGTCCGGCTGACTCAACGCGCGGCGTACCGCGAACATGATCAGCGTACCCACGTGGTATTCCAGCGTCAGCGGAAAGACGCGATGTCGCGCCGCCGGGTTCAACAGGTTGAAGCCCACCATGATGACGTCGAAGTGATTCTCGGGTAGTGCGGCGCCCAGCATCGCGTGGGCCGTGTCAGCGCTGAATCGTTCGGTGATGCCCAGGAACCGGATCTTGCCGAGGTCGCGTTGACGCAGCAATTCCGGCACCAGTTCGTCGCGGCAGTAGGGATAGTCCGCCAGCTCCACTCCGTGCAGGTGAAAGACATCGATGCAGTCGGTGCCGAGCCGGGCCAGGCTCTTCTCCAGACTCTGGGTCAGTGCCGCGGCGGACAGCAGCCCGTTGCGACCGCGCGGTAACGCTTTGCTTGACAGCACTACGCTATCGCGTCGACCTTTGATGGCGGCGCCGACCGCAGATTCAGTGCCGTAGGCTCGCGCCGTATCGATGAAGTTGATGCCCAGGTCCAGGGCATGGCGAACGATGTCACTGGCGTGGGCTTCGCCGTGGCCGGTCGCCATGCCGAGCCGACTGTAGCCGCCGCAACCGAGCCCGGCGACGCTTACCTCGACGTTCGTGCGGCCCAGTTGAACCCTTTTCATCGACTCAGACATGACGGCTGAGGAACTTATCCAGCGCGGCGGCGAAGTCCACGGGGTTGTCGCTGTGCACGTTGTGGGTGGCGCGCGGAATCTCCACCAGTTCGGCGTGCTGCATCTCGCGAATCACCCGCTCGGCCACTTCCACACTCAGGATCTTGCTGTCCGCGCCGCGGAACAGCAGCGTGGGCTGGGCGATCGAGCGCAGGTCGTCCCACAGCGCTTCGGCGCGTGCGTCCTGAACCGCGATTCGTTCGGCGTCGCTCAGATCCATGTTGTGCAGCCGCCGCCGGTGGTCCTGCTTCCAGGTGTAGCGCCCGTCGTCGGTTTGCTTCAGCGCGTGGGTCAGGCTGTAGCGCAGGTGCTCCGGAGCCCGGTGCGGCATGAACTTCATCGCCCGGTTCAGGAACGCCTCGAAGCTGTCGAGGGTTTCGGTTTCGGAGCGAAACGCTTCCATCTCCACCAGCCCGGCGCGCATCGACTCAGGCGCCACGTCGACGATACCCACCGCGGTCAGCCGCTCGGGATAGCGTCCCGCGTAGCGCATCGTGTTCATGCCGCCCATCGACATACCCACCAGCGACAGCTTCGCGTAGCCGAGATGCTCGATGAAGGCGCGGGTGTCCTGAAGCATCAACTCGCTGTTGTCCTTGTCGAGGTCTGCTTCCGGGGTCCAGCCGGTATCGCCGTGGCCGCGCTGGCTCGGAGCGATCAGATGGTAGCGGTCACGCAGCAACAGCGCGGCGAGATCCCAGGTGTGGGCCTGCAACGAACCGCCATGCAACAACACCACGTGGGGCAGGTGCGCGTTGCCCCAGTCCAGATAGTGGAAACGGATGCCGTTCAGCTCCACGTAGTGATCGGTGGGTGTCGTCACGGTGGATATCGGCAGGCCGGCGGCGGTCGCGGCTTCCGCCAGCAGGCCGGCATAGTCGTGCTGTGGATTGCTCATGTGTTCCCCTCGTCCAGTGCTAAGCCTAGCACTGGAGTGTCCAACGCACCCTGTTGAAGCGGGGTGCCCTACGGTCTAGTCTCGGAATCCGTTAGGGGGGAGACCATGGCCGACGTCTTTGTGTCATACGCATCGCAGGATCGCGATCGCGTCGCGCCCATCGTCGATGCGCTGCAGAGCGCAGGTTGGTCGGTGTGGTGGGATCGGGCGATCAGCGGGGGTGCTGCGTTCGACCGGGCAATCGAAGAGGCGATCGATGAAGCGCGCTGCATCGTGGTGGTGTGGTCTGCGCATTCCGTGGAATCCGAGTGGGTGCGCACCGAGGCCAACGAAGGGTTGGAGCGCCGCGTGCTGGTGCCGGTTGCCATTGACGACTCGCGTCCGCCATTAGCCTTCCGGCGCACCCAGACCCTGGACTTCAGCGATGGCGACGGCAACATCGAGGCGCTGGTTTCTGCGGTACGTGGCCTTGTCCCGCTCGACCGGGAGGTCAATAAGGCGCAAGGCATCTGCGTGGGCCGCGAAGCGGAACTTGCCCGGGTCACGGACGCCGTGCGCAGCGCGGCCGAAGGTCTCGGGTCGCTGCTGCTGATCTCCGGCGAAGCCGGGGTTGGCAAGTCGCGGCTGGTCAGCGAGGCCGCTGCCACTGCCCGTTCGATGGACGTGCTGGTGCTTACCGGACATTCCTCCGAGATGGAAGGCGCGCCGCCCTACGAACCGCTGATCGAACACATCGAGCAGTCGGTGCGGATCGTCGATCCGGCGGCGTTGCGCGCTGCGCTGGGCGAGAATGCGCCGGAGGTGGCCAAGCTGATGCCGGAGCTGCGCCAGCTCTACCCGGACATCCAGGCGCCGATCGAGATGCCGCCGGATCAGGATCGACGTTACCTGCTGCATGGCTTTGGCGAATTCCTGGAACGCGCCGCGAGCGCCCGGCCGATCCTGCTGATCTTCGAAAATCTGCACTGGGCCGACGATTCCACCTGCATCATGCTCAGACATCTGGCGGGCCGCTTGCGTGGTACACCGGTGCTGCTGCTGGGCACGTATCGGGACGACGAATTGATTGCCAGCAGTCCATTCGCGCGAACGCTTCAGGAACTGGTCCGTGAACGGCTGTGCGAGGATATTCTTCTGCAGCGGCTCGATCGCGACGCGGTGGCGAGCTTGTTGGAGTCCCGGGCCGGCAGCGCGCCGCCGGCTGAACTGCTCGAGCTGGTCTATTCGGAGACCGAAGGCAATCCGTTCTTCGTCGAGGAGGTATACCGCAACCTGGAAGAATCCGGCAAGTTGTTCGATGCCAGCGGTTCGTTCCAGTCGGGCATCAGCATTGCCGACACCGAAGTACCGCGCGGCGTTCGGCTGGTGCTGGAACAGCGCCTCGAGCGCGTCAGCGAAGATTGCCGCAAGACGCTGACGGCCGCAGCGGTCAGCGGCCGGGTATTCGGTTACCAACTGCTGGCCCGGGTGGGCGGTGCCGACGAGGACGTGTTGCTCGATGCGCTCGACGAGGCGATCGCCTCGTCCTTGATCGAGGACGTCTCCACGGGCCGGGAGGCGCGTTATCGCTTCGCCCACGAACTGTACCGGCAGACCCTGCTGAGTGGTTTGTCGTTGCCGCGGCGCCAACGTCTGCACCTGCGCATTGCTGATGCGTTGGCAGAGCTGTCCGGCGGGCAATCGCGTCACGCCAGCGAGATTGCCCATCACTACTATCAGGCGGGCGCGGCCGCCGACTCCGAGAAGACCCTCGCGTGTCTGCAGTTGGCGGGCGATCGCGCGCTGGAGACGCTGGCTTTTGAGGACGCCCTGCGACAGTTCGACCTGGCCCTGGAGGTCGCCGCGGAGGACGCGCCGGAGGCCGTTTCCGGAATCCAGGGTAAACGTGCTCAAGCGCTGCGCGGTGCAACGCGGTTCGAAGACGCGCTCGCCGCACTTGGCGCGGCGCTGGGCGGCGGTCAACCGGGTGGCAGGAACGCGCTGCGTTTCCAACGCGCCCGGATGTTGGTGGATCTGTTCCGTGGCGCCGAAGCTTTACCGGACATCGAGGCGTTGCTGGAGCAAGCCAAGTCGACCGCGGATGCGGCGCTGGAGTTGCAGGCGCAACTCCTCTTGACGGACGCCTACTATGGAATCTCGCTCGACCAGCCAGGCACGGCGGCCGATGCGCGCACCGCGAGCGAGCGCGCCATCGAGCTGGCACGTGAGGTGGATGATCAACGGGCGCTTGCTGTCGCGCTACTGTCGAGCACTCATTTGGTGGACTACTGGGAAGATTATCGACCCCAGGCCATGCAGAACCTCGAGGAAGCCCGGGAAATCGGTTTGCGGCTGGATGATGAAGACATCCAGATCGATGCCGCCACCATGAGCCTGCGCGTCAATGTCCTCACGCCGGTGGCCTGGGAAACTGCCGCCGAGGAGATTCGCGAGCGTCTCGAGGAACGCCGTGACCCGATCCGGCTGAATCAGCATCTGTTCTGGATGATGCCGACCACGCGCGCGCTCGGCCAGTTCGAGCGTTCTGTCGAGGTGTGCAACGAGGCCATTGAGTTGACGGACCGACTGGGCATTGCGCCGATTCAGTATCCGACGTTCAAAGGATATGCGCTGATGGATCTTGGCCGGTTCGACGAAGCGTGGCAGTCCATCGAGCGGGAACCAAACGATGAGCAGTATCGGTTCGCGCGGGCGGTGCAACGCCACGGGTTTTTCCTGTTCAAAGCCCTCCTGGGTGCGGTGGATGAAGTGTTCGCCGAAGCATTGCCGCTGATCGAGGAGAGTCACGCGCTCAATCGGGTGTGGATGGTGGCCTCGATCCTTCACCTGGTGGCGGTGACCGGCGCCCAAGCCGGGCGATTGGAGGAGACCCTGCGATTGCTCGACGAGGCAGAGACGATGACGGGGTCCCGGCCCAATCGATTGGCACGTGCCGAACTGGCGTTGGCCGCGGGAGAGGCCGAGCAGGCATTCGAGGCCGCCCAAAAGTCCGCCGAGTATTGCAAAGAACACGAAATGCACCGCGAATGGATCGATTCCTCCGATCTGGTCATGCGCACGTTGATGAGTCTGGAACACTGGCAGGAACTGGTAGACGCAGCTGCAGAACCGATCGAGTTTGCGCAGCAGAGTGGTTATCTGATCCGCCACTGGCGGATGCGCGTGTTGCGTGGTGGCGCGTTGCAGAAGCTCGGCGAGGATGAGCGGGCAGCGGCCGATTTCGAGGCCGCCCGGGAGGTGTTGGCGCGCGTCGTCGCCACCATCGAGGACGATGACATGCGTCATTCGTATCAGACACAACCGCTAGCGGCGCAACTTACCGAGGGATTGGCGTGATGCGGATCGCTGCGGCTGTGCAGGAATCTGAGTGGGGAGCGGCATGACCAACATGCGTGAAGGCACCCCGGAAGAAGCGGGGTTCGATGCCGAACGAATCGGGCTACGGGTTCGGCATCATCAGCGATGACCGATGGCGCATGTTCGATGGCAGCCTGCCGCCGAACGGCGGGTTCGGGCACAGCGGATTGGGCGGTACCGCCTTCTGGGTGGATCCGTTGAACGACCTGATTGCGATCTACTTTTCCGTGTGCGGCCTCGATGAAGAACGCGTAGAGCACATCTGGCAGTTCGATCTCTTCCAGAATCTCGTCACCGCGGCGGTCGCGGACAAAGCCTGAGACCTGTTTCGCAGCCTGGACACGGGCGATCGTTTAGCCTTGCCTGCCATGGATACTCCAAACCCGGCTCCCACCTCAGCAGATCCGTCGGTCGATCGCAGATTTGTAGCTCGATTGTCAGTACTGACCGATCGTGACTTCGAGCAGCGCCTCGTGCTGGCGTACGAAGCCCTCGGCTACACGGTCGATTGCGAAACCGGTCACGATGGCATCAACTTGATGCTGCAGGTTGCAGATCAGGTCTGGTTGGTACGGACGCGCGAATGGCGCAGTCCGTCGATTGACGTCGAGTCGGTGCGCGAACTGATCGCCGAGGTCAACCGCAATGAAGCCACCGGCGGCATCGTCGTTTGCGCCGGGACCTTCACCGAAGCGGCACGATTGCGGGCTCGGGGCAGTGGCGTGCGCCTGCTGAATGGCGTAGCGCTTTCCGGCATGGTGCTCGAAAGCCCCCGCAAAATGGATCAGGAGTCATGTCCGCGTTGCGGGTCGTCGCTCATCGAACGCATCACCGAAGGGGTGAGCCGGCGCTTCCGCGGTTGCTCCAGTCACCCCGCCTGCCAATACACCGAAGGCGCCGCCGCCTGAAGATCTGGACATCCTTCATCTTTGAATGCATGGATGATTTGCTGGATGTCCGAAATCTCTAATTCCGCGCACGCCGCGCGGCGATCCCCTCCACCACCGTCTTCTGCAGTAGCCAGCGGGTCGGAGGAAACCGAACCAGCGCGTCCATAACGCGATACAGCCGCCCGGAGCAATACACCACCTTGCCGCGCTCCAACGCACTGAGACTCTCGCGAACCACCACGTCGGCGTCGTACCAGAGGTAGTCCGGATTGGCGTTCTTGAACTCCATCATATCTGCGGCTTCGTGGAACTCGGTGTGGGTGAACCCGGGACAGAGGGCCTGGATCTTCACCCCTTGGCTCGCGACCGCACCAGCGAGCCCCTCGGACAACGCCACGACGTAACTCTTGGCCGGACCGTAGTTCGAATCCCCTGCCAAAATCAGCCGCGCTGACATGGATGAAAGGTTAATCACGCGGCCGAAACCGCGCTCGACCATCGCCGGGATGAACAGATGGCACAGGTGTGCCATTGAAGTCATCATCAGTTGAAAGAAGGCTAACTGTTTTCTCCAGTCGCGTTCGGCCATCAAGTCGGGCCCCGAGCTGCCTGCGTTGTTGACCAGAAAGCTCACCTCAGTATCGGCCAGTTGCCGGTGGATATGCTCCGGGGCTTCGGGATCTGCGAGATCAGCGACGATCGCGGATACGGAAACGCCGTAGCGTTCGCTCAGCTCGGCGACCGCGGCGTTCAGCCTATCCGCGCGCCGCGCCACCAGCGCCAGATCGTAGCCTTGGCGCGCAAGCTGCGTCGCGAACTCGAGCCCCAGCCCTGCGGATGCCCCGGTTATCAGTGCCGTTCCGGCCATGCCCTCTCCTTTTCCTGGTTCTCGGCAAAGATTTAGACATCGATCAAATTTGGATGTCCAAACCTGGTCAGTGGCCCTTGAAATCGGGGGTACGCTTCTCCTGAAACGCTTTGACGGCTTCACCGGCATCGGCACTTCTGAAGGTTTGCATCTCTTGAGCGAATGACACCGGTAGCACCAGGTTTGAGACCATCTTGATGTAGGCGTTGATGCCTACCTTCGAGGCGGAGATGGCCAACCCCGGACCCGCTGCGAGTCGGTCGGCGATTTCGAGCGCCTTGTCGAGCACCTCGTCGTCTTCGACGACGAAGTTCACGAGCCCCGCGCGCTCGGCGTCCTCGCCGGTGATCCGATCGCCGGTCATCAGATAGTACTTGGCGCGGTTTACCCCCATCAGCAGCGGCCAGATCACCTGCCCGCCATCACCCGCGCCGATGCCCATGTTGACGTGTGTGTCGGCAAACGTCGCGGTTTTGCCGGCCACCACGATGTCCGCCAGCAGCGCGATCGTCGCGCCGAGCCCCATCGCATAGCCTTTCACGGCCGAAATGACGGGAATCGAGCAGTCCAGCATCAGGTTGACGATCTCGCCGGTCTCTTTCAGACCCGATCGTCCGGAGATCGGTGAATCGCCACTGAAATCGCCACCCGCGCAGAACGCGCGCCCTGCTCCGGTCAGCACCAGCACCTTCACATCGCCATCGTTGTCGGCTTCCCGGGCGAGGTTGGCGAGTTCCGTATGCATGACGCCATTGACCGCATTCAGCCGTTCGGGGCGGTTCAGGGTGGCCAGCAACACGCCGTTGTCGCGTTTTTCGATGAGTATGGTTTCGAAGCGTTCAGGGTCGAGCATGATAGGTCCTTCGTTTTCCGTAGGTGCTGTTACGTCTCAGCCGGCGCGCGGTGGCCCCATTCGCTGCCCGAGTCGTAGTGTCCGACCTCCCAGGTCGCATCGTCCACCGTGCGCGCGCCAAACCCGAACTCGATGTCGAAGCCGGACGGCGTCTGCATGTAAAAACTCGTCATGTAGTCGTTGGTGTGCTTACCCAGCTCCATCGAAACGGGAATCTCTCGATCGCGGATCAGGTCGAAGGTCTTCCCGACCACGTCCAGCGAATCTACCTGCAACATGATGTGGTTGAGACGCTTGGGCAGGCCCGGCACCGGCGCCAGCGCCACGGTGTGATGGCGCGTATTGCAGTGCAGGAAGGTAAGCTCCAGGGACTGGGGCGGCTTACCCATGGTGATGGTGTCCGACACCTTGAAGCCGAGCCCCTCCTCGTAGAAGCGCCGCGAAGCGGATTCCTCATCGACCATCAGCACGATGTGGCCCAGGCCCTGGGCGCCGGTGATGAAGGTCAGCCCCCGTGGCGAGACGAACGCGTCATCCGCCGACGCTCGCCCGCAGTACAGCTCGATGGCGATGCCATTGGGGTCGGCACAGCGCGCCAGCGCTGCAACGCCCCGCACCGCGCGCTCCTCCTCCGACCCCGCAGAGATCTGGACATCCATCATCTTCAGCCGCTCGCTGATCTCGGCCAATGCTTCGGGCGAGGACACTTCGAAGCCGGCGTAGCTGAGGTCATCGGCATCGGATTGTTCGATTCGGATACGCCAGGGCGCATCGTCCATGCGCAGCAACAGCGCGCCGTCGCGTTCCGAGCAGGCCAGCCCGAGGGCCTCCGTGGCGTAGCCCCGCCACGCCTCCAGATCGCTCGCGCCGATGCCCAGGTAGCCCAGTGCCGATACTGTTGCGGTCATGCTCAATCTCCGTTCGCTAAGGCGTCACCGCCCCGGACACGACTTACGCCCCGGGCGGCAAAACCGCCGTCGATGTTGATGATGCTGCCGGTCGCGTGGCCTGATTCGCCGGCGGCGGCGAGGAACACGAAGGCGGCGGTGTAGTCCTCGGGATTCGGCAGCCGATCGATGGGGAGGTTGCCGGTCATCGCATCCTTGGTCAGGACGTCACCCAAGGAGCGATCCTGCATGTCGAGCGCCGCGGGGCCGCGCAGGTCGGTGTTGATCGCCCCCGGTGCGACGCCGTTGACGCGCACCTTCGGCGCGCACTCGAAGGCGAGCTGGCGGATCAGGCCGACCGCGGCGTGCTTCGAGGCGGTGTACAGCGTGCCGCCGCCGTCCGGATAGAATCCGGCGTTGCTCACGGTGAAGATCATCGAACCTTCGGACGCCACCAACGCGAGCAATGCCGCTTTGGCGGCCAGCAGGTAACCCTTCACGTTCACGCCCATGATTTCGTCGAAGGCCGCATCGATTTTGTCGTCCGGCAGGTTCACCAGCGAGCGGTTGTAGTCCCAGATGCCGGCGTTGCCCACCAGCACGTCCAGGCCGTCGAACGCCGCGAGGGTGTCCGCGACCGCGCGACGGTTGGCGGCAAGCTCCCGAACGTCGCCCTGGACCCCGATCACTGTTCCGGGATGCGCTGCGGTCACCGCGGCGAGCCCGGGTTCGGAGCGGTCGAACACCGTCACGCGCGCGCCCTCGGCGACAAAATGATCTACTACAGCGCGGCCGAGCCCCGAAGCGCCCCCGGTCACCAGCGCGCGCACGCCGGCCAGGCGCATCAGAAGAACAGACTCAGGTTGTTGGACAGGAGGGTCGATTGATCCAGCACGATGGTGCGTCGGGCGATCTCCCAACCGAGCGCATTGTCGGCGCGTCGCAGCAGGTCGGTTCGCTCGCCTACGAACTGATTCACCTGACGTTCCAGTCGCGATCGGTAGATGTGAAAGTAAGCGCGCACCTCGAATTCGTCGCCTGTTTCGTCACCCTTCACGTCGCCCTGCGGTGTGATCGTCACGTTGGTGATCAGATGCCTGACCCGCGACGGCGGCTCCTCGGCCCAGGCCATGCCGGTTTCGAGGCGCTTCAAGCGCATGTCGATGGACGCCTTGGTTTCGTCGAACCAGGCGGATTCATCCGCGCGCGACAACTCGTGATCCCGCTCCCGGGCAAGACGGTTGAAGCGCAGCGGCATCCAGTAGCGCAGGTCGTCGGCCAGCAGTGCATACCAGTCCCGGTAGCGGCGTTCGTCCAGCAAACGTGCCTCGGCGTACAGGAATTGCTCGATTTCCTGCTGCAACTCGGGAGTCACCCGGGTGGCGGGTGGCGCCTCTCGATTCGGCTCGCCTCCGTCTCGATTGAGTTCACCCATGGGCCACCACCTCGTCCGCCGCAGTCGGGTACAGCCCCGCCCAGTCGTCGGTCACCAGCATTTTTGCCCAGTGGCTGTACATCCCGCGCGCCGCCTCCTCGCCGTAGACATAGCCAATCTGGCCCGGGAAATCCGGGTGCGGCCCTGCATTGCCCTTGCCCATGGTGGCGTTGAACCGGGTCTGGCGGGCTTTGAAGCCGCGCAGCACGTCCTGGATCATCACCCAGTTCTCGCCGTCGTCCTGCTCGAACACGCCCCCCGCGCTGAAGGTGCGCAGCACCCCGACGCGCCAGTCCTCTTTGGCCTTCGCGGGCGCGGCCCTGTCGACCACCACCATGGCCCAGACTTCGATCTCCCCGGGACCGCGCGGGTGCCACATGCGCAGGGTCTGAAAGCCCGGCAGGAACGACAGGTTCGGAAAGATGGTCATGTGCCCGCCGAACATGCGGTTGGTGCGGGTGTCGCCGAGGCGTTTGCGGCTCGCCTCCCGGCTGTCGACCAGGTGATATTGCGCGGCGTCCGGTCCGATGTGGCCGAACAGGCTGCGCGGTTTTCTGGGCTCCGGGTCGTCGCCTCGGCCAGTGGACGTCGTGTTCGAATGGCCGGTCGTCTCCCCGTCGAAGAACCCGGTGCCGTGGCCTCCGGCCAGTGCGCGGAACTGGAACCCCTCCTCCGGCCAGGCGGCTGCGGAGATCGACGCCCCGTGTTCCATTGGCGCCAGGGTCGCCGACAGATGTGAAATCGGCGCGTGGTACATGTCCGAGGCGAACTGTTCGGCGGCGAATTTCCAGTTGCAGCTGATCACCCATTTGCTGACGCCGCCGATGACCTCGGTGCCGCCCTCCATCCGATCGAGAAAGCCATCCAGATACCAGCGGGCGTCGCCGAGATAATCCTTCAGCGACGGCGCGTTGGGATCCCAGGTTGCGAACACCAGGCCTTTGTAGAGCTCCACGGCGGCCACCTGGATGGGACCCCATTCGCTGGTGATCAGGCTCTCCCCGTAGGCGCGCTCCTTGCGTGGCACACGAATCAGATCACCGCCCAGATCGTAGGCCCAGCCGTGATAGGAGCAGGTGAACACCTTGGCGTTGCCATGATCGGCACGGCAGATCTTCATGCCGCGGTGCCGGCACTGGTTCAGGAACACCCGCACGCTGTCGTCCTTCTGGCGTACCACCAGCACCGGGTCCTCACCGATGTAGCTGGCAAAGAAGTCGCCCGGTTTGGGGATCTGGGCGGCGTGCGCGACGCATATCCAGGCGCGGCCGAAGATCCGCTCCAGTTCCAGTTCGTAGAGTTTTTCGTCGGTGTAGATGCGAGGATCGAGCGTCCCGCGCGTTTCGTCCGTCAGCTCCAGAACCTGCTCGCGGGTCCAGCCCGTGGCCCCGGACATGGCGCTGAACAGTTCATCGGTCGTGTTCATGAATCCCTTCCCCGAGAGTCCGAACGTCCGGGCTATCATAGCGCGACTTCACCGGTGTGCAGGACCGTGGATGTTCGGAACCGGGCTGGATTGGCCCGGGCAGCGCCGATTTGAGGCATGAAATCGAATCGTTCATAGTTGGGGTCCGTACTGGCCTACGGGTTTACGTTTCGCCTTCGCGAAACGCCAATCGAGTGAAGGAGGAAATCATGCGATCTACCCGTGGTCTGCTCGCGCTATCTCTGTGCGCGGGATTCGGCTTTGCAAGTCTCGGCGCCAACAGCGCATCGGCCCCGGCCGACACGCCGGCGGAGATCCAACTCGATCCCCTGCCCACCCACTGGATCGCCGAACGGCCGGTGGGGCGCGGAGCCGGACCGGTGACCCGCGCCATGCTCGAAGAACCCTTCGCGGAGGACTCCCGATGGCTGCACTACGGTGGCACGTACAAGAACTTTCGGCACAGCCCGCTCGAGCAGTTGTCGCCCGCCAACGTATCCAAGCTGCAGGTGGCCTGGGCGTTCGGCACCGGTACCGTGGGACAATTCGAAGTCTCGCCGATTCTCTACGATGGGGTACTCTTTATTACCTCGTCCTACAACCGCCTGTTTGCCCTGGACGCCAAGACGGGCGCGGTACTCTGGCGTTACGACCACCAGAACGATCCCAACCTGCCGCTGTGTTGCGGACCGGCCAATCGCGGCGTTGCGATCACCGGCGACCTGGTGCTGATGGCCACGCTCGATGCCCACCTGATCGCTTTCGACCGTCGAACCGGCGAGATCGCTTGGGACACCGAGATTACCGACTACACCAAGGGCTTCACCGCCACCTCGGCGCCGCTCGTGGTCGACGATCTGGCTTATATCGGAATTGCGGGCGGTGAGTACGGGGTTCGCGGCTTCATCGACGCGTACGAGACAAAGACCGGCAAGCGCGTATTCCGTCACTACACCGTGCCCGCCGCCGGCGAGCCGGGCGTAGAAACCTGGTCGGGCACCTCCTACGAAACGGGCGGTGCGCCGGCATGGACCACGGGCACCTACGACCGGGAATTGGACACGCTGTTCTGGACGACCGGAAACCCCTCACCCGATTGGAACGGTGACGATCGTCTCGGCGACAATCTCTACTCGGATTCGCTGCTGGCCCTCGACCCGAAAACGGGCGAACAGAAATGGTACTTCCAGTTCACGCCTCACGATGTCTGGGACTACGATGGAAACAGTCACATCTTTCTGGTGGATACGACGGTCGACGGCACGCCGCGTAAGCTCATCGCCCAGGCGAACCGCAACGGATTCTTTTACCTGATCGACCGCTCGGACGGCAGCTTCGTGAAGGGCAAACCGTACCTCGAGCAGTTGAACTGGGCTACCCTGGATGCCAACGGTCGGCCCGTGGTGAATCCGCGGGCGATGCCGACCGACGAGCCCACGGAGCGGACCTGTCCGAGTAATCTGGGCGGAACCAATGGCGCTTACACCGGCTCGTTTGATCCCGCTCTGGGGCTGGTCTTCGTCTCCACCATCGAGTCGTGCCAGGCTTTTGCCAAGGGCATCAGCGTGTTCGTCGAAGGCATCCCGTACCTGGGAGGGCTTCCGGAACTCGTCGATGCCGCGGCGGGAAAATCCTACGGGAACTTCGTAGCCATCGATGCGTCCACGGGCGACGTGCGGTGGCGCGCGCGTGAACGCTACCCGATGATGGCCGGCGCGCTGAGCACCCGAGGCGGTGTGGTTTTCAGCGGTACCCTCGACGGCGAGGCGGTGGCCTATGAGTCGAAGACCGGCAAAGTGCTGTGGCGGTTCCGAATGGGCGGGGGTGTTCGCAGCCAACCGATCGCCTACGAGCTGGATGGCCGCACTTACGTGGTGTACGGCTCAGGGAGCTTTGCGACCCTGGACGACTTTGCAGGTGGCCCCCAGAACATTCCGGAGGGCGGCCATCTGTTCGTGTTCGTGTTGCCGGAAGGTTGATGCCGTGCGCCTTACACCTCGCCGTCTTGCTGGCCGGCGTCGCGATCGTCACGGGCTGTGTCCGAGGCAACGGACTGCCGCCGAGTCCCGCGGAGGTCTATCAGAACAGCGACCCGGCCGCGATTCGACGTGGCCGGTTGCTGTTCACGGGTACCTGTGGTGGCTACTGTCATTCCACCAAGCCTGGCAATCGGGAGGCACCTTACCTGTTCGATTGCAGTTGGACGTACGGTGGCAGCGATCGCGAGATTTTCGCCTCCATAGCGGACGGGTTTCCCGACACAAGGATGCCGGCCTGGGGCGGCAAAATGCCGGAGGGAGATGCCGACATCTGGAGGGTGATCGCGTATCTTCGATCCCGACGAAGCTGCGTCAATGCCGACTGAGTGCCCCGCGGCAATCTATTCGCCCTGGTCATTGCGCATGAGCGGCCTCAGGATCGTTTCCGAGCTCCAATGTCTGAGGCGGCCGCAGCTGCGCGCGCCTCTTCGGCCTCGGGTGCCAGCAGGTAACCCGCCGCAAGCAGGCGATCTACGCAGGCGTTGTACTGGCTGA
>SMWF01000093.1 GCA_004357385.1 Gammaproteobacteria bacterium
GAGGTCATGAAGTACCACACGGATGATGTTCGGATCACTGGCATGCAGGAGGTGATCGCCCCCGACGACCTGCTCGACGCGTTACCCATGGACGATCAGACCTCGCAGCTGGTGTTCACCACGCGCCGCGAAATCAGCGACATCATCCACGGCAGGGACGATCGGCTGCTGGTCGTGATCGGTCCCTGTTCGATCCACGATCCCATCGCCGCCTTGGAGTACGCGGGCCGGCTTGCCGAGCAAGCCAAGCAGTTCAATCGCTCTTTGAAGATCGTCATGCGCGTCTATTTCGAAAAGCCACGCACCACGGTCGGCTGGAAGGGCTTGATCAACGATCCGCACCTGGACGACTCCTTCGACATCGATCACGGTCTGCACACCGCCCGCAGCCTGCTGCGCGACATCGTCGCCAACGGCCTGGGCACCGGTACCGAGTTCCTGGATCCGATCACTCCGCAATACCTTGGCGACCTGGTGTGCTGGGGGGCCATCGGGGCCAGGACGACCGAAAGTCAGGTGCATCGGCAACTGGCCTCTGGCCTGTCCTGTCCGATCGGCTTCAAGAACAGCACGGACGGCTCAGTCCAGGTGGCAGTGGATGCGGTAGCCTCCGCCAGCAACACTCACATCTTCCTCTCCGTGACCAAACGCGGCCACTCCGCCATCTTTTCCACGTCAGGCAACAATGACTGCCACGTCATTCTGCGCGGCGGTGGCGGTCGATCCAATTTCGATAATCCGTCCGTGCACTACGCCAGTCGCATTCTCGAACAGGCCGGTCAGGTCCCGAAGCTGATGATCGACATGAGTCACGCCAACAGCGCCAAGCAGCATCGACAACAACTGAACGTCTGTGCGGACATCGCCGGACAACTCGCCGACGGCGAGCCAAGAATCATGGGTGTGATGATCGAGAGTAATCTCTTCGAGGGTAGCCAGAAGCTGACCGATAATCTCACCTACGGACAGAGCATCACCGACGCGTGCATCGGCTGGGAAGATTCGGTGGTCTGCCTCGAACAGCTCGCCGAAGCTTGCGAACGACGCAATCAGCGCTCGGCCGAAAGCGTTTCGGCGTAGGCGCGGTCGCACTTGGCGGCCATGACGAAGTCATTACGGTGCAACCCGCCGATGACGTGAGTCCACAACGCCACTTCAACTCGACCCCACTCGGTGAGCAACGCCGGATGATGATCTTCAGATTCCGCGATTGCGCCAACTGCATTAGTGAACGCCAACGCTTCGGCGAAGTTGGCAAACTGGAACCGGCGAACCAGACGGTCAACTTCGTCGTGCGTGGCGATCCGCCAATCCTCGAGCAGGGATAGCAGTTCGACGCGCGCATCCTCAGCCAGGGGCAGCGAATCTTTTCGCGAGGGGACACACGATTCGTCGGCAAGACTGGCGAGATTCATCGAACTCTCCTGAACACGGCCCTAGCGCGGCACCCGGATACGTTCGACCAGCTGCGTGACCTCGACGGGTGGTGGCGCCGTCACCCGGCTGACGGAGAATGCCACGCCGAAGTTCAACAGCATGCCGACGAAGCCGATGCCTTCCGGCGAGATTCCAAACAACCAGTGGTCCGGCGTGTTGTCGAGCAACGGCGGGAAAAATACCCCTTTGAAGGTCAGGATGTAACCCAGAGTGAATATTAACCCGGCGAGCATTCCGGCGATGGCCCCCTCCTTGTTCATCCGCACGCTGAAAATGCCGAGCAGAATGACGGGGAACAGCGACGCCGCCGCAAGGCCAAACGCGAAGGCCACCACCTGCGCAACGAACCCCGGCGGGTTGTAGCCCAGGTAGCCCGCCACCACAATCGCCACCCCGGCCGCGATCCTGCCGGCAAGTAGCTCCCGCCGCTCCGAGATGTGCGGCATCAGGACTCCTTTGAGAATGTCGTGGGAGATCGCCGCCGATATCACCAGCAGCAACCCGGCCGCAGTCGACAGCGCCGCCGCAATTCCACCGGCCGCGACGAGCGCGATCACCCAATCAGGCAGGTTCGCAATCTCCGGGTTGGCGAGCACGATGATGTCGTTGTCCACCTCGAGTTCGTTGCCCTTCCAGCCGTACCCTTCGAACTGGACACGCCGGTCATCATTGCTGTCGTCGTAATACTGAATGCGCCCGTCGCCATTCCGGTCCTCGAAGCGCAGCAGCCCCGTCGCCTCCCAGTTCCGGAACCATTGCGGGCGCTCGTCGTAGGCCAGATTACCGGTGGCAGCCCCGACCGGGCCGGGCTGGATGGTCTGCGTCAGATTGAGCCGCGCCATTGACGCGACCGCCGGTGCCGTGGTGTAGAGAATCGCGATGAACAGCAGCGCCCAACCCGCCGACGCCCGGGCGTCACGAACCTTGGGAACCGTAAAGAATCGGACCAGCACGTGAGGCAAGCCGGCGGTGCCCGCCATCAGCGCCGCGGTGATACAGAACACGTCGATCCGGCTCTTGGTCCCGCTCGTATAGGCGGCGAACCCGAGGTCGGTCACGACCTGATCGAGCTTTTCCAGTAAGTACGTCGAGCCGCCACTGATCTCGCTGCCGAACGCGATCTGTGGCACCGCAATGCCGGTGACCTGCAGAGAGATGAATACGGCCGGGACGGTATAGGCGAAGATCAGCACGCAATATTGCGCGACCTGCGTATAGGTAATGCCCTTCATCCCCCCGAGCACGGCATAGAAAAACACGATGGTCATTCCGACGGTGAGACCGGTACCGATGTCGACGTTCAGAAACCGCGAAAACACGATGCCGACGCCGCGCATCTGGCCAGCGACATACGTGAACGAGATGAATATCAGACAGATCACGGCGACGATGCGCGCGGTGTTGGAGTAGTAACGCTCGCCGATGAACTCCGGAATGGTGTACTTGCCAAACTTTCGCAGGTACGGCGCCAGCAGCAGCGCCAGCAACACGTAACCGCCGGTCCACCCCATGAGGTAAACCGAACCGTCGTAGCCGAGAAACGCGATCAGGCCGGCCATGGACAGAAATGATGCAGCGGACATCCAATCCGCCGCCGTCGCCATGCCATTGGCGATCGGGTGTACCCCCTTGCCGGCCACATAGAAGTCGCCGGTGTTCTGTGCCTTGGACCAGATGGCGATGCCGATGTACAGCGCGAAGCTCGCACCGACAACGAGGTAGGTGAGCGCCTGTAGCGACATCTGCGGCGCTTTAATCCTCTTCGACGCCGTAACGTCGATCGAGCCTGGCCATTGCCCAGGCGTAGGTCACAACCAGTAGCAGGAAAATGTAGATGCTACCCTGCTGCGCAAACCAGAACCCCAGCTTGAATCCACCGAATTGAATTCGGTTCAAGGGCTCGACCAGCAAAATTCCAAAACCAAAGGAGAACAGAAACCAGACCGCAAGACACAGCCCCACCAACCGCAGATTGGCACGCCAGTACGCGCGCACGTCGCCTTGCCTGCTCATCGTCCCAACCTCGCCCCAATCTCGCCCCCACCTCGGAGGCGAAGCGATTATAACGAAGTTTTCAACACCGCAATTCGCCCCCTGGTGACTGACAGCAACCGCTCCAGGAGCAGCAAGGTAGCCCAGGAACCGTAGATGAAGGCGTCCGCATAGCTGCCCTTGGACAACCACACCAGATGCACGACGGCCAGCATGCACACGAGATAAACCAGGCGGTGTAGACGCTTCCAGCGAACCCCCAGACGCCGTTGCCAACCACGAGTAGACGTCACCGCCAAGGGTAGCAAAGCCAGAAACGCAGCGAACCCGACCATGATGTACGGGCGCTTCGTCAGGTCGTCGACTAAGCGGCCTGGCTCAAACCCGGCCAGCAGACCAAGATACGCCAGCAGGTGCAGGCAGACGTAGCTGAACGCAAACAGACCAATCATCCGCCTGACCCGCAGCAACAGGTTCCAGTGGCAGCGTCGCGCCAGGGTGCTGAGGGTCAAGGTCACGAGCAGCCACGTGATGGACCACTCGCCCAGATAGCGCACCACGGCCACGCCAGGGTCGGCGCCGAGCACGCTACCGGGACGTTCGATCTCCCCCAGAATGTACCAGCCGAGTTGAAGCAAGGGCGCCAGACACGCGCCCACGGCAATCGCCCGCAGCAACACCATGGACCGCGCGGCGGTCATGCCACGAAGGACGGCCATTTCAAAAGTTGCGCGCCAGGTCCATCCCCGCATAAAGCCCGGCAACCAGGTCCCCATAGCCGTTGAACGGCTGCGTTTCGATGAAATTGGGACTGAACAGCGGGCTCGGCAGGCGTCGTTCTTCCTTCTGGCTCCAGCGGGGGTGGTCGACGGCCGGATTGACGTTGGCATAGAAGCCGTATTCGCGCGGATTGCTGGTTTCCCAAGTGGTGCGCGGGCGCTTCCGGGTCAGGCGTATCTCGACGATCGACTTGATACTTTTGAAGCCGTACTTCCACGGCACCACGAGACGCAGGGGCGCCCCGTTCTGGTTCGGCAACGCTTCACCATACATCCCCACCGCCAGTATGGTCAGCGGATGATAGGCCTCGTCGAGCCGCAACCCTTCCACGTAGGGCCAGTCGATGCTGGAAAACAGGGCGCGTTGACCCCTGAATTCACGCGGTCGATACAGGGTCTTGAACTCGACGTATTTCGCCGCGCCGGTGGGTTCGAATCGCCTGATCAGATCCCCCAGCGGGAACCCGATCCAGGGAATGACCATGGACCAGGCTTCCACGCAACGCAGCCGGTAAATCCGTTCTTCGAGGTCGTGGGGTTTTAAAATGTCTTCGAGCGTGTAGCGGCCCGGTTTGTGCACCTCGCCGCTGATTTCCACGGACCACGGATCGGTCTTCAACGCATGGCCGTACTCACTGGGCGCCGATTTGTCGTTGCCAAACTCATAGAAGTTGTTGTAGCGGGTCGCGTACTCCCGGGGCGTGATCGAATCGAGCGGCGGCACGGACATCGGTAGATAGGTCCCGATCGCCGCACGGCTGGCCGCGTGCACCGGACGCGAGCCGGCAAGTGCGCCACCCATTCCCAGCGCCAGCGCGCCGCCGATGCAGCCAAGCACCGTGCGCCGAGACGTGTACACCTCGACCGGCGTGATTTCTGAACTCCTGATTCGCCCTGGCTCGTGCATTGTTGGATGTCGTCCCTGAAACCCTGGTATCCATTGGACCGCACGAACCTGGCCGGGTTCGCTACTCGGGTTCAGTCTCCGACTTACGGGCCAGATTCCAGGCGTAGACCACAACGCCACTCAATGCATACAACCCGGATAACGCCAGCAGAACGCGCGGCGGGTCCGCCAGAATGATCGCAAACACGAGAACCACCGCAACCAACGCAAAGAATGGGACGCGGCCGCGGAAAGTGATCAGTTTCGGCGAGAAATACTTGAAGTTACTGACCATCAGAATGCTCACCAACGTCGTGACCACGGCCAGCATCGCCGCGGCAACTACGCTCACCGTCTCTCCCGCCAGGCGTTGCTCATCCAGCACCCAGACGAGGCTCGCGATCAGTACGGCTGCGGACGGACTGGCCAGGCCGGTGAAGCTACGACTCTCGTGCTGCTGGGTATTGAAACGCGCCAGGCGCAATGCCGCACACGCCATGTAGATGAATGTCACCACCCAACCGATCTGGCCGAGTTCGGACAGGGCCCAGCTGAACGCGACCAGGGCCGGCGCCACACCGAAGGCAACCATATCCGACAGGCTGTCGTATTCGGCGCCAAATGCGCTCTGCGTGCGCGTCAAGCGCGCCACCCGGCCGTCGGCCGCGTCGAGAATCGAAGCCGCGTATATCGCCACGGCCGCGGGCATGAAATGGCCATTCATCGCGGCGACGATGGCATAGAACCCGGCGAACAGCGCACCCGTGGTGATCAGGTTGGGAAGGAGATAAATCCCCCGGCGCCGGCCGGACTCATCGGCGTCGCCATCTTCGATACCCACCGCGCGCAGCAAGCTGCGGGCTTTCGATCTGGTAGGTTCTTCGGACATTCAGGCTCTGCGCCAGTGAGTCAGTTCTTGGTCCTGTCCACCAGCGCCTTCTCTTGAATCCATGGCATCATACCACGCAGTCTGGCGCCCACTTGCTCGATGGGATGCTCCTGGCTGAGACGCCGCTCGGCCTTGATCGTGGGCGCCCCGGCCAGGTTCTCAGCCACGAACTCCTGTGCAAATCGTCCGGTCTGGATCTCTTTGAGGATGCGCCGCATCTCTTCTTTGGTCTCCTCGGTGATCAACCGTGGACCGCGTGTAAGCCCGCCGTACTCGGCCGTATTCGAAACCGTATACCACATGTTGGTGATGCCGCCTTCATAGAAGAAATCGACGATCAGTTTGAGTTCGTGCAGACACTCGAAGTACGCCATTTCCGGCGCATAACCTGCCTCCACCAGAACCTCGAATCCCGCCTGGACCAGCGCCGTGACGCCGCCGCACAGCACCACCTGTTCACCGAACAGATCCGTCTCCGTTTCCTCCCTGAACGACGTCTCGATCACCCCGGCGCGGCCACCGCCGTTGGCCGAGGCATAGGACAGCGCAGTTTCCTTGGCACTCCCCGACGCATCCTGGGCAACGGCAATCAGGCTCGGCACGCCGCCGCCTTCGAGGTAGGTCGAGCGAACGGTGTGGCCCGGTCCCTTCGGTGCAATCATGATGACGTCGAGGTCGGCGTGCGGTTCGATCAGACCGAAGTGAATGTTGAATCCATGGCCGAACGCAATGGTCGCACCTTCCTTCAGGTTCGGCTCAATTTCCTCCCGGTAGATCGCCGGCTGCAACTCGTCCGGCGCCAGGATCATCACCAGGTCTGCATCGGTTACCGCCGCGGCGACCTCAGCGACGTTCAGTCCCGCGTTCTCGGCCTTACCCCAGGATCCCGAGTCAGAGCGCAACCCGACGCAAACATGGGCAACGCCCGAATCATTCAGATTGTTGGCGTGAGCGTGCCCCTGCGATCCGTAGCCGATCACCGCGACCTTCATGCCCTGGATAATCGACAAGTCAGCATCTTTATCGTAGTAAACCTGCATCTGATCAATACCTTTGTCTTAACGTTAAGCTGAGCTTCAAATGCTCAGGATCTTTTCGCCGCGACCCAATCCGGACACCCCGGACCGGACCACCTCGAGAATGGTGGTCTTGCCGATCGCACGAATGAAGGCATCCAGCTTCCCGCTGGGCCCGGTGAGCAGAACCGTGTAGCCGGTGCTCGTGACATCGATGATCTGACCGCGGAAAATGTCCGCGGTACGCTTCACTTCGGCGCGTGCCGCGCCCTCGGCGTGCACCTTGATCAGCATCATCTCACGTTCGATGTGTTCACCCTCGGTGAGGTCGACCACCTTGATCACCTCGATCAGTTTGTTCAACTGCTTGGTGATCTGCTCGATCTTCTCGTCGTCCCCGGTGGTGGTGAGGGTCAGCCGGGACAACGTGGCATCCTCCGTGGGGGCAACCGTCAAGGTCTCGATGTTGTAGTTGCGTTGCGCAAACAACCCGGTCACCCGGGCCAGCGCACCCGCTTCGTTTTCCAGCAGAACGGCGATGATTCGGCGCATCAGCAGGCGTCCGATCGGGCGAGAAACATATCACGCATCGAGCCACCCTTGATTGCCATGGGGTAGACGTGCTCTTCCGGGTCGACCTCGACGTCCAGAAAAACGAGCTTGTTCTTGTACTTCGGACCGAACGCTTCGTTCATTACCGGCACCAGATCCATCTGCGATTCCACCTTCATGCCTACATGCCCGAAGGATGCAACCAGGTCGACGAAGTTTGGCAGCGATTCGCGATACGTGCTGTGCGAATGACGCCCACCGTACTGCATGTCCTGCCATTGCTTGACCATGCCGAGGGCCGCATTGTTGAGGTTGACGATCTTGATCGGCAGCGCGTACTGCAGACAGGTCGACAACTCCTGCATATTCATCATGAAGCTGCCCTCACCGGTGACACAGGCCACGGTCGCGTCAGGGAACGCAAACTGCACCCCCATCGCCGCGGGTAGTCCGAATCCCATGGTCCCCAGACCGCCGGAATTGATCCAGCGGCGTGGCTCGTCGAACTTATAGTACTGCGCGGCGAACATCTGGTGCTGGCCAACATCGCTGCTCACGTACGCCTGCCCCTGGGTCACCTGATACAGCGCCTGGACCACCTGTTGGGGGCGGATCGGCTTGCCGGGATCCAGACTCGAGAGCATGTCGTGGTCCAGGCCGTGGCTTGCGCGCCATTCGTCGATCTGCGTCCACCAGCTGCGCAACGCATCCGTATCCGGCAGCTCTGCATGTTGGGCAAGTTCCGCTTCGATCAGCCGCTCCATCTCCAGCAGCGCTGTATCGACCGGTCCGACCACGGGAACATCCGCCTGAATGATCTTCGAAATCGAGGCCGGATCGATGTCGATGTGAATGATGGTCGCATCCGGACAGAACTTCGACGGCGCGTTGGTCACCCGATCGTCGAAGCGCGCGCCAACGGCCATGATGAGGTCACTGGCGTGCATCGCATTGTTGGCTTCGAAGGTACCATGCATCCCCAACATGCCAAGCGACTGGCGATCAGTGCCCGGGTACCCACCCAGGCCCATCAGCGTGTTGGTGACTGGAAAGTTCAGGCGTTGCGCGATTCGTGTCAACACATCTGCGGCGTTACCCTGGATCACGCCCCCACCCGCGTAGATCACCGGACGGCGCGCGCGAACCAGGTGTTCCACCGCGCGCCGGATCTGCCCCGAGTGACCCCGGGTTGCCGGGGCATAGGAGCGCAGCGCAACGGTCTTGGGGTATTCGTAGGGAACCACGAACGCCGGGTCGGTGGTGTCTTTCGGAACATCGATAACCACGGGTCCGGGCCGTCCGGAGGTCGCGATGTAGAACGCCTTTTTGACGACCTGCGGAATCTCCGTTGCATCCTTGATGAGGAAGCTGTGTTTCACGACGGGCCGCGATACGCCGACCATGTCGGCTTCCTGGAACGCATCGGTACCAATCAGGTCGCGCGGCACCTGACCGGAGATGACCACCAGGGGGATAGAGTCCATGTACGCCGTTGCTATACCGGTGATGGCATTGGTCGCGCCAGGACCCGATGTCACCAGCACCACGCCGGGACGGCCGGTCGCGCGCGCATAGCCGTCGGCCATATGGGTCGCCGCCTGCTCATGCCGGACCAGCACGTGCTCGACGCGTTGCTGACGGAAGATCGCATCGTATATATGCAGGACCGCGCCGCCCGGATACCCGAACACGTACTCGACGCCCTCATCCTGCAGGGCGCGAATCAACATATCCCCGCCCGAAAGCAGCTCCGCCATTACCTTTCCTCGTGAAGCCAGCGCTCGTTGCAACGAGCGGGTAGCCAGATCGGACCGCGGCGCCAAGAGGCGCCACGAAACCCGCTATTTTTGGGCCTTGCAGCATGCATGTCAATTTCTGCTTCACCCAGGCGCCAGTCACGGATTGCACCCCGAGCGTCCGACGCGAACCACACCGCATCGCCAGAAATGAGCAACAGAACACAGTTTGCCCGGCCGTCGCGACACCTCGGCATGCTATTCTTAGCGACTCAAATCCAGCTGGGGCGCCTTGCAGAATGAGGCCACTACAGTTTATCTGGTTGCTGTTGGTCCCCGCCCTCGGCGGCGCGGAAGTTTATCGGTGGGTGGACGACACTGGAGTCGTCAACTACACCCAGCATTCCCCCGACGGCATCAAGGCCGACCGAATCGTCACGAGCGGCGGTGGCGCCACCGTCGCGGTTCCGACCGTAGTGGAAACCAAAGCCGAAGACCCGGACGCGCATCTATCAGCCGAGCAGAAGGTCATGAAGAAGCGTCTGGAAATCGCAGAGAGCGCCCGTCAGGCCGAGATCGCGCGAATTAAACAGTCGAACTGCGGTCGCGCCCAGGGCGTGCTCCAGAAGCTATCCTCCAAGGGACGGATTCGCGTGCGCGACTCGAGCGGTGAAGAAATCGCGATGCCAGAGGACGAACGCGTGTCGCGTATCGCCGAGGCGCAACGCGACATCGTCAGCAACTGCGAGGCCACGGGCTGACGCCGATCAGGCACCGCGGCGGCGATCACTGCCATGCGTGTCAGGTCTGAGGTTCCAGCCAGACCAGGGTAGCCATGCGCCCGCAGCGCCCATCACGGCGAACCGAGTAGAATCGGGTATCCGCGAAGCTGCAGAAATCTCCGCCGTATACGTCCGGTACGCCCCGCGACCGCAGACGCCAGCGCGCCAGCGCAACGAGATCGCACTGGTAGCGGCCTCGTGTATTGCGCGCAAATCCCACGCGGCGCGCGGCGCTTCCCAAATGGCTGCAGAACGCGTCCAGCACCTCGGCACCCACTTCGTAGTGCCCAGCCGAGATACCGGGCCCCAACCAGGCGATCAGCTCGGCAGGTTCGACGGGCAACGCATCGAGCAGACGCTCAAGCACGCCATGGCAGAGGCCACGCCAACCACAGTGCGCTGCCCCAACCATCGTTCCGTGGCGATCACTGACGATAACCGGCAGGCAATCCGCGCTCAGCACGGTGCAGGCAACGCCGGGCTGATCCGTCCAACTCGCATCCGCCACCGGCGGTTCATGCAGCTTGCCGGTCACGCGCAGGACGTCGGTCCCGTGCACCTGATTCAGCCAGACCGGATCCGCCCCTTCGAGCTGCGCGGCCAGCCGGCTGCGGTTCACCGCCACTCGACCAGTCGAGTCGCCAACATGGGCGCCCAGATTCAAGCTGTCGAAGGGCGGCCGGCTGGTCCCGCCCCAACGCGTGGTGACGAGGGCTCGAATCCGGGGATGGATCGGCCAGTCTGGACGCAGCACTGTGAGGCTTGCCGAATGGCTCGCTGAACGGCTCGCCGAACGGCTTGCCGAACGGCTCACTCTTCGGTCTCCCGGTCGCGCCGAATGGCGCTCAGCAACGCCTGGAAGTCCGACGGAGCTTCCGCCTCGAACCGCAATTTCCTGGCGTCACGCGGGTGAGACAACTCCAGACAGTAGGCGTGCAGTGCCGGTCGGTCGAAACCGCGCAGCAATTCCACCAGGTCCTGAGTGGGTCGCGTGGGCAGTACCCCGCGAGCGCCGTACGTACGATCGCCCAATAGTGGGTAGCCGATGGAACTCAAATGCACGCGAATCTGATGGGTCCGACCGGTGGCGAGCTGCGCCTCGATCTGCGTGTGGGCCCGGAATCGCTCGATCAGCCGAATCCGGGTCAACGCATAGCGTCCTCCCTCGCGAACACGCTGCTTCAGTCGATTTCGCGGATCCCGACCAATCGGTGCCTCAATATCCCGCCCGCCGGTCATCTGACCTTCCACAACCGCCTGATAGCGCCGAACGATCACCCGGTTGCTCATCGCCTGCGTCAGTACTTTCAAGGACCGCTCATTGCAAGCCGCAATCAGCAATCCGCTGGTGCCTTTGTCGAGCCGGTGAATCAGCCCCGCCCGGGGTAGCGTTTTCAGCGCCGGGCGGTGTTCGATCAGGCCGTTGACCAGCGTGTGGTCCGGATTGCCAGCGCCGGGATGGACGACGACCCCGGCGGGTTTGTTGACAATGAGCAGATCATCGTCTTCATAGCACAGTCCGAACGCTACAGTTTGCGGCTCGAGCCCCCTGTCCACGGCCAGCGAAACCTGCAGGCGCAGCAGCTCGCCGCCGACGAGCCTGGATTTGGGCGCAAGGCCGCGTCGATCAAACGTCAGCGCGCCCTCACGCAACCAACGCGTCAACTGGGCGCGGGAGAACTCCGGCAGCAGTTCGGCGGCTGCGCGGTCGGCGCGCAGGCCCGCCAGCGCAGCCGGAACCACGCGCTCGCGAACCACCTCATCGCCGGGCGACCCTCGGCCCGGATCCTTGTCCGACATACGTTGGGATTGGCGGTAACTCCGAGTAAACTATCGTACTTCATCGACGCGTCTGAATCGCATGACACGCATTGCACTGTTCGCGCTGGCCGCCTGCTTCTGCTTGAGCAGTTGCGCCCTGTTCGGGGGCGGCGAAGAGCGCGAGAAATACGAGGGCGACGAGAAGGCGCTGTACCAAAGTGCGCAACGGAGCATGCGCGCCGGGAACTACAACGATGCGATCGGCCGGCTGGAATACCTCGAGGCCCGCTATCCCTTCGGACGGTATGCTGAACAGGCCCAGCTCGAACTGATCTTTGCCCGCTATATGGCTTTTCAACCAGACGCAGCCCGCAGCGCTGCCGATCGCTTCATTCGACTCCATCCGCAACACCCGAATATCGACTACGCCTATTACCTGAAGGGGCTCGCCTCATCCGCCAAGGGCAGCAGCATGTTCGACCGGATCGCCGCAACGAACGCAGCCAAGCGTGACATGACCCCGGCCCGTGACGCGTTTTCGGACTTCTCTCAACTCGTGTATCGTTTTCCAGATAGCGAATACGCGCTCGACGCTCGCCAGCGCATGATCTACCTGCGTAACCAGCTGGCGGAATCCGAACTCTACGTCGCCCGCTACTACATGCGCCGCGGAGCCTTCGTGGCAGCCGCAAACCGCGCCCGCACCGTGGTCGAGGAATATTCCACCACCCCGGTCGTTGACGAAGCGCTGGCCATTCTGATCGAAGCAAACTACAAACTGGGGCTGGAGACATACGCAAACGATGCGCTCAGGGTGCTTGCCATCAACTATCCCAGCTATGATTCATTCGACAACAACGGCCAATACGTGCTGGAACAGAACGTCCAGAATCGGGACCGCTCGTGGATGAATCTGGTGACCTTCGGCTTGCTCGACCGGCCCGACGTCCCGCCGCCGATCGCAATCAAGCAACCCTCGGAAACGCCACGCATCGCGCCACGCGACGCGCAGCCGGATCCGCACGAAGACGGTGCCGAGGATGAACCGGTAATTCAAGCCCACAACTCAACGACTGAGCAGCACCCACAACGCCGCACATGACGACGCACAGCGAAGACATCGTTGCCCAGACCGAGCAACGACGTTTCGAACTGAACATCAACGTCCTCAGAGTCTACAACTTCTACCGACTCGGAATCGGCCTGGCATTGCTCGGAGCCTCAGCTCAAGGGCTGGTCGATACCCGTATCGGAAGCCTGCTACCCGTCCAGTTTCAGCTCATCGCCCTGGTCTACAGCGCCATGAATGTGGCCACGGTAGTCGCATTGCCGCTGCTGCCGCGGCAATGGTTTCGGCGGCAACTGGTCTCCGCCGGCGTGGTCCTGTTCGATATCGCGGTGCTGACCGCGCTGATGTACACCAGCGGCGGTCTGGACAGCGGCCTGGGCGTGGTGATCCTCATATCCGTGGCCGGGGGCGCTATCCTGGTCTCCGGCCGCGCAAGTGCATTCATCGCCGCATTCGCCACGATCGCCATCCTCTATGAGGAGTTCTACCTGGCACTCAGCGCAGACGCCCATCAAGGCGACTTCTTCCAGGCCGGCGTGCTAGGCGCGGCCTATTTCGCCACCGCCATTGCGATCGAATCGCTCTCGTCACGATTGCGCCGTAGCGAGATCCTGTCGATGACCCGCGCCTCGGAGATCGCCAGCCTCGAGTTGGTCAATCGATCGATCATTCAACGGATGCGCACCGGCATCCTGGTGGTGAACTCCGATGATCAGGTACGGATGCTGAACCATTCCGCGCGCTCCCTGCTCGGTTTCGTGCGGAACGGTGCGGTTATCGAGAACCTGCCCGAGACGCTTGTCGAGCGGCTGACCGAATGGCGCAGCGACAATACCCTGCGCGGCCGCCCCTTTCAGGCGGAATCGAGCACGCCCGAGGTCCGGGCGAACTTCAGCGCCGTCACCACCGACCGGGCCGACAGCGACATCATCGTATTCCTCGAAGATACCACGGAGATCCAGCAGCAGGCTCAGCAGTTGAAGCTCGCCGCCCTCGGCCGGTTGTCCGGCAGCATTGCCCACGAAATTCGTAATCCGCTGAGCGCCATCAGTCATGCGGCCCAGTTATTGCGCGAGTCGGACGAGCTGAATCGGGGCGATTTACGCTTGACGGATATTATTCACGATCACTGCGAACGCATGAATGGCGTGATCGAAAACGTGCTGGAGTTGTCGCGTCGCCGAGCACCGGAACCGGTCCGTCTGAATCTCGCCAACTGGTTGGATGACTTCGTGACCGCGTTTAGAGAATCTAACGGCACCGACGCCGACATCAGCATTCGGGTCGATCCGCTGGACACGGAAATCCGAATGGACAAATTGCAGCTTTCGCAGGCCGTCACGAATCTTGCGCAAAATGGCCTGCGCTACAGCGAAGAGAACACGGGCCTGCCGTCGCTGGAATTGGTAGGCGGTGTCAATCCCGCGACCGACCGGCCGTTTCTGAACATCATCGATCATGGCCACGGCGTCCCCCCCGAGGAGGTCAAGAACCTGTTCGAGCCGTTTTTCACTACCGAACGCACGGGTAGCGGCCTCGGTCTGTACATCAGCCGGGAGCTGTGTGAAGCGAATCAAGCGCGGTTGAACTATTCGCGCCACCAGGACGGTGGCAGTTGTTTTCGCATCACCTTTGCGCATCCGGATCGGATTACCGCTTAATTGGACCCCAGCGAGGACTCATGAAACGCGCACTGATCGTCGACGACGAACCCGATATCCGCGAACTGCTCGAGATCACCCTCGGTCGCATGGATATCGCCACAGAATCCGCAGCCG
Organism: Gammaproteobacteria bacterium; assembly: GCA_004357385.1. GTDB lineage: Bacteria > Pseudomonadota > Gammaproteobacteria > Pseudomonadales > Azotimanducaceae > SMWF01. The sequence continues at coordinate 14,678 of SMWF01000093.1, forward strand.
ACCTTGCATCCGCCAAGCGGTTGATTACAGAAGAAGAATTCGACTTGTGCCTCACAGACATGCACCTCCCCGACGGTGATGGGCTGGACCTGGTCCATCACGTCGGCGTCGAGCGCCCCGGGCTGCCGATCGCAGTGATCACCGCGTTCGGCAGCATGGATACGGCAATCACCGCGCTGAAGGCTGGGGCGTTCGACTTCGTCCAGAAGCCGGTCGACCTGGAGCAGCTGCGCAACCTCGTCGACACGGCACTCAAATTGTCCGCAATTGGCGACCCGGCCACCGATTCCGAGTCCGGCTTGACGGGAAGTTCGGACGCCGTACAGATCCTGCGCACACAGATAGCCAAGCTCGCTCGCAGCCAGGCACCCGTCTATGTCAGTGGTGAATCGGGCAGCGGCAAGGAAGTGGTTGCGCGCCTGATTCACGAGCAGGGGCCGCGCGCTGATCAACCGTTCGTACCGGTCAACTGCGGCGCGATCCCAAGCGAGCTGATGGAAAGTGAGTTTTTCGGCCACAAGAAAGGCAGCTTCACGGGCGCGATTGCCGACAAGGAAGGCTTGTTTCAGGCGGCGCATGGCGGAACTCTGTTCCTCGACGAAGTCGCAGACTTGCCGCTGCCGATGCAGGTCAAACTGCTGCGGGCAATCCAGGAGAAAGCCATTCGCCCCGTCGGCAGTGAGCAGGAACTCGCCATCGACGTACGCATCCTGTCCGCCACCCACCAGGATCTCGCCGCACAGGTCGAAGCGGGAGCATTTCGTCAGGATCTCTACTATCGGCTGAACGTGATCGAACTCCCGGTGCCGAGTCTGCGCGAGCGGGCCGGGGACATCCCGCAGTTCGCAGCCCAGATTCTCGAGCGGCTCGCGCAGGACTACCGGCAGGCCGCACCTGAGATCAGCGATACCGCCATGACCGCACTGAAGCAGTATCCGTTCCCGGGCAACGTCCGCGAGCTGGAGAACGTGCTCGAACGAGCATTCACGCTGTGCGAACACGATCGCATCGAGCTGGAGGACCTGAATCTGGGAGACGCCCTGCGGCCACCGCATGAGGACTCAGCCGGGGCAGCGGCGGAGTCCGCTTCGCCCGTGGTCCAGGATGAGACACCGGATGCGGTCCTGCCGCCGGACCAGTCGCTGGAAGAATATCTGGAATCGATCGAGCGTAAGGTGATTACCGATGCGCTCGAAAAGACCCGCTGGAACAAGACTGCTGCAGCAAAGGACCTGGGCATCACCTTTCGCGCGCTGCGTTACCGCCTGAAGAAGCTCAAGCTCGAGTAGCGCGCAACCTACCCGGGATCGGGCCACCGTCTGCTCCCGTGAGGGTTCAGGGCAAGGCACGCTACGCGGGTGCACCCTCACGACACGCGAGTCTGCCCCCCTGCAGCCGGATTCAGTCTTACGGAACTGCTGGTCAGCCTGGCAATCCTGGCTGGCCTGGCGAGCCTGGCGGGCCCTGGAATGGTTCGCCTGGTGCAGCAGGAACGCTCGACTGCGGCGCTGAATCAATTGCTCGGCGCGGTGCACCTGGCGCGCAGCAGCGCCATCACCCGCGGCGCAATCGTAACCCTGTGTCCGTCCGCGAATGGGCAAACCTGCGCGGGCAGGAATCGATGGCACGAAGGCGCGATTGTGTTCAGCGACGAGGATCGCGACGGCCGGCGAGACCCAGATGACGCGCTGCTTCGCGCGTTACCCGGTTTCCCGGATTCCAGCCGGGTGTACTGGCGATCGTTTCGCAATAAAAGCTATCTGCAGATCAATGGCCGCGGGATGACCAACTGGCAGAACGGACACTTTCTGTATTGCCCCGCAAATGGGGATCCGCGGCTGGCGCGGCAGCTGATCCTGAATGCCCAGGCGCGAGTACGGAAGGCACCCGACCGCGATGGCGACGGGATCGCCGAAGATGCCAACGGCGACCCGCTCGAGTGCCCCTAAGTTTCTTCGATTACCGTGCTCGACGGCAGCGTCTGGATCTCGACGATTTCGCGCTCTTCGCCCGAAACCACCAGGCAGATGAACCGCACCTTGGTTCCAGGGCTGAGCATCGAGTACGCACCATAAGTGCCGTTAATCTCCACGTGGGCGTCGAGGGCTACGCGATAGCGTGTACCGCTGATGATCAAACTCGAGGAATCGAGTTCGACCACCTGGACGATTCCAGTGCGCTCACTTTCGGGAAACTGACCCCAGCCGAGGGCCGGTCCCGTCAATCCAACCAGTACTACGAGGCTTACTACTAAAGCACGCATGGCTTCTCCTCTAATTCGCATCGTCCAGCTCACGCCAGGCCAGGCGTCCGGCGCGGTCGTCCCTGATGTCGACGATTCGGAACGCGGTGGTCTCACTACCGCCGCTGACGAACAGGAAGTCGGTATCCCCTTCGCCACCCAGGGTCGAGAGGTCTACCAGGGTCCCTTCGAGATCGTCCTGATTGAACAGCAGGCCGGCCGCGTAGTCCACGCCACCGACGTTGACGAGGTCTCCCGAGTCGACCACGTCGTCGTTGTTGAAGTCGACGACCGGGAAGCTCGGATTACCGCCGGTGACGGCGTCAAAGAGCATGATCGCGCCAGGGCGTGCGCCGAAGCAGGACGAACCCTCCGACGCCGGAAGCACCGTCGGGGTAATGATCACGCCGTCGCGCAGGATGAACTTGCGGATCGCCCGTTCGCCGGGATACTGAGGCAGCGGCGGCGCCTGGCCCGTGCTATCCGGATTCGGATTGCCGGCCAGCGTTGTCGTAGCACGCGGCATGTCGAAGTCGAAGTACCAACCGTAGGTACCGGGTCCGCCGCCTTCGGCCTGGTAGTTCACCGCGTGCTCACTGATCGTACGGCGGGTGACCGCAATACCACCCACTTCCTGGACCACGTTGATGACATCCTGTTCTTGCAGGCGCAAGTCTTTCGTATCCGACGCAGCCGTTGCCGGCGCGCCTTCGCCCCGATCCCAGATGCCGTAGATCGACTGGATATCCGTCGTAGAAGCGTCCTCCCGGGTGACGAAGCTGCCCGTACCAAAGGTGATGATGAACCCGATTTCGCTGGGGTGCTTCACCACCAGAGGTTGCGTCGTGATGGGCTGGAGCACGTCCACCGTGCCATCGAAATAGGTCGCCGTGAACAAGCGCGTTACGGTCCAGTTGGCAGGATTCGAGTCCGACAGATCGGCCCGGTACAGGTTTCCCAGCAGGTCACCGAAATAGGCCAGGTCCACCGTGCCGTTGAGATCCTTGTCAACCAGCGCCGGTGCACCTGCCCCATTCGGCAAGCCCGCTTTCTGGGCCGGCGGCACGGGCACACCGACGCCAGTGTCGAGCTTGATGAAATCGCCGGCCTGCCAGCCGTCCAGCCCATCGTCCATGAACAGGACGAACAGCTTCGCGATACCAGAGGTCGAGTTGAACCCGTTACCGGTAATTGCAGCCCACTTCCGTTCGCCGCTGCCATCATCGACGTTGGTCATGGCAATGGTCGGCGTGGTCTGTGCGTACCCCAGGTCCTTGATGGGTCTGCCCAGCGGATCCACGATCGCCCCAACCGCTCCACCCAGCGGGACGCCGAAGCTATCGACCGGATAGGTATCGTCTTCGTCGGTGAACTCCCATAGCACCGAGGCGGTCGCTGCCGCCTCCGTGGCGAACATGCTGTCCGGGTCGGTTACGTTCAACGCAAAGTAACCCTTACCGCCGACGCCCAGGCCGCCGATCATGACCGAGTTCCAGGACTTGCCTCCAGCAGACACCGTGCGGCGCATGAACACATCATTCAAACGCGGTGTCAGATCCACGTAGTACTGGTGGAAATAGGCTGGCGATGTAAAGGCCTGCAGATTGTTGGCGTAGCGAACAGAGCTGTCGAGAATCTTGTTCGGCACGTAGGCGATCAACTCGTCGCCGGTGTCGGCATTGAAGCCGTGCATCATGCCGTCGTTGGCGCCCACATAGACGATCGGCGTACGGCCGGTATGAGCGGTGACGAATTCCGAGTACAGATCCGTCGTCGGGTAGGGCGCCTGATCGCGGTTGAAGTCACGGGGGGTTCCGACGAACACCGGGCTCGAGTTGATGATGTCGCCCAACAGGCCGCGTAGTGCGTTCCGCTCCCGCAAGGTACCCGCCGGTATCTCGTCATCCCGCCAGCCGCGCAGCCAGTCGATCTCCGCGGTTGTCACGTTCAGCATCTGGTCGGGCGTCAGGAAACCATTTCGGAACTGAATACCCTGCCAGCCAACTGGATCGAAAGTAACGATCTTGCGATTCACGTGTCCGGACCCCGTGGGGTCGCCACCTGGCATCACCAGCGCATCGAGCTGATCGGAGGCGCTCCAGCGAGGAGTCGCCGCGAGGCTGCCGTCGGACAGCACCTCGACCGCGATCAGCTCACCGGTGTTATCGCGAAGGTCAAAGAATCCCCGGAACAGCAACGTGTCTTCCTGCAACGACGTCGAGTTGAACGCCGCGGCCGATACCGACGAGGCGGCCTGGGTGAACTCGAGGAACGCCGCCTCGAATGCCGCCTTCAGCTGCTGCGGGTTGCTGGCATTGACGAACGAACCGCGGCCATTTATCGCCGTGTGAACCAGGTCGTCGATCTTCTGCAGCGAGCCGGAAAACGGGTCCGACCAGGCGAACGGTACCGTCGGATCGAGCGGCACCGTGGCCGGATCGAACGTACCGTTGAGCCCGAAGCCGATCGCGAAGGTCTTCATGTGTTGGTGCATGGTCGAGATGACGCCGGAGAACGTCCCTGGGGGCGCGCCGATGAAATCGCGGTTGCCGACCGGCACGAGGTCGTCGTACGTCGGCCACAGATCGCGTTCGTAGTAATCCATCGCCGTATCGGCGAGGGTAGCCGGGATCGTGTCCGCATAGCGGCCGCCGTCGAAGGGCCCGGCACCGTTGTCATCGATGTTACCCGGAGTACCCGCCCCGCCGTTCCAGAAACCGTCGGTGAACAACAATGCGAAGTTCTGCTGACAGTAGCCGTCCGGCGCCGGCAGGATCGGGCACGCGCCGCCCCCCGCAGAACACTCGAAGGTCTTGCCCGCGCGCGCCAGGGCCTGGCGCAACGGCGTGCCGCCCGACGAATTCACGGAATAGATGTTGTCCAGCAGCATCTTCTTGTTGCCCTCGACGAACCGTTCGTTCATGGGACGGATATCCTCGGAGGTAGCGGCGCTGATCGTGTCATAGCCCACGCGCAGGTTCTGCACCGCCGCGACCACCGTGCCGATGCCGCCCTTGGTCACGTATTCGCGGCTGCGCCCGTACTGGTACCAGTTGGCGAAGTTCTGAATCTCTTCGGTGTAAGAGCAGTCCAGCGGATCGCCATCGGCGATTTCGCAATCGACACGATTGCGACCGCCCGGGAACATATCACCCGCCAGCGGACCGGAACCCACCTTGATCTCCACCTTGGTATGCGCGTCACCGGCCGCCAGTGGCACAGTTGCCGTCGTGGTGTAGTAAAACGGGATGTAGACGTTGTCGACCGCTACATTCGTGTTGCCGCCGTCGGCGTCCCACTTCGGAACGTTTGTCGATCTGTACGAAACCAACGCCGTAATGTCCTGGGTCGCGCCCGGATCCACCGGATCGAGCCGCACCGCCGTCGGGTTCGCGTCTTCAAACGGCTGGTTCAAGACGTCCTGACCAATCCAGGGCGCATAGGTGATTTCGGGGTTGTAGTACAGCGCGTTGTATTGGTAGTTCCGGGTCCGCCATACGCCGTACCCGTTACCCACCGTATCCGCATCCAGCGCCAGCGCTTCCTCGGTCGGCACCACGCGCCCGTACTGACTGGTCGACGGGTAGGTGTTGGACTTCAGGTCGTAGAGATAGACATAGTTCTCCTGGCGCAGGCTCTTCGTCGCGATTGTGGAGTTGTCGAGCACCAGACCGCCGTCGTTGGTGCTGGGAATGATCAGCTGCCAATCCATGCTGCCCGAGTCGTCCATCACGATCAGCACGTTGGCCGGAACCGTCGCGAGTTGCTCGAGCGGCGTCTGCGACAGGTTGTAGGTGACGGTCACCGTGCCCGGCGGCGGCGGCGGGGGCGGGGGCGGCACCGGAACGACCGTGATTCGAACGGAGTACACAGGATCCGGACTCAGGTCGAACCCGTCGAACAATCGATAGGAGAAGCTGTCGTCGCCGGTAAACGTGATGTTCGGGGTGTAGACGAACGCACCTGTCGCGTTGTCGAACACCAGCGAACCATTGAGCGGCGAGGTTTGTGGGATAGCCGACAGGGCGGAGCCGAGCTCGTTGCCCATCGCATCCAGCAGTTTGCCGTCCACGTCATAGGCGCCGACGAACACCCCATTCACCGCCGGCACGGACAGTACGCCCGCCTCACCCATGGTGTAGGTTCGTTCCTGAATGCCGATCGGCGGATCGTTCACCGCAACTACGTTGATCGTGATCGTACCCGAGGCCTGATCGCCTTCCGGATCGCTGATCGTATAGGTAAAGAAGTCGGTGCCGAAAAAATGTTCCTTCGGTTCGTAGAACACCGTGTTTCCTGAGAGCGTTACCCGCCCGTTCGGCAGCTCGATCGGATCGCCAAAAGGATCGAGGACGATCGTCGGGGTGCTTTCCGAACTGTTCGGATAGCTCACGCCACCGATGACCAGGGTCGTTCCCGCCGACACCAGCGTGGCCGGGCCGTCCGGGCTCGACACGTTCACCATGACGTCGATGGTGATCCCCGGGTCGTCCTCGCTCATCGTTTCGGAGGAGTCGCCTGCAATCGGCAGGTCGTTCACGGTTAGCACGGTCAGGATGAAGGTGTCGCTGACCGATACGCCCGCACTATCCGTTGCAGTGACCGTGACACTCGAGGTGCCGTTCTGGTCCTGGGCCAGGGACAGCGTCAAGACGCCGCCGGCCGTGCTCTCCAGATCGAACAGGCTCGAGTTGCTGGTCACCAGGGTGAACGCGAGGGTGTCACCGTTGGTTGCGATGTCGACGTCGTCGAACACGCCAAAGGGATGGAGCGGGATCACAATGTCCGGACCATCCTCGGGAACTGTCCGGTCAGCCATCGGAGCTACGACTGTAGGCGCGTCATTGATCGGATTCACGGTCACGTCGAAGGACGTGGAAACGCTGAGTCCGGGCGTCCCGCTGTCAGTCGCGGTGATGGTCACCGTGGCAACGCCGTTCTGGTCCGCCGCGGTGGCTAGGGCAACGCTGGTGCCGGACAGGATGGCCGACGCGAAAACCGCATCGCCCGTGACCGTTACCATGTAGCTCAACGAATCACTGTTGGTGCCGATATCGACATCATCGAACACGCCCGCAAAGCTCACGCTCAGAACACCCGAATCCTCATCGATGGTCTGATCGGAGATTGCCGGGGGAACGACGAAGGGAGGGTCGTTGACGGGCGCCACGGTCACGTCGAATGACGTGCTAACCCCAACCGGGCCCTGCACGTCCGTCGCGGTGACCGTAACCGTGGTGACGCCGTTCTGATCCGGCAGGAACGTCAGCGTCAGTATCGACGAAGCGGCGGGAATCGTGGCGGTATCGACAGGCGACCCGCTGAACGCGACGGTGTAGCTCAAGGTATCGCCATTGGTTGCAATATCCACGTCGCTGAAAATCGTGCTTAGATCAACGTTGACTGGTGGTGAGTCCTCGTTGACCGTGAAGTCAGCCAGACCAGACGTCGTCGGTGCGTCGTTGATCGAATTGACGGTGATGTTGACCGTCGCCGACGCGGTTCCACCGTTGCCGTCGTCAATCTCGTAGACGAAGCTATCGGCGCCGTTGAAGTTCGGATTCGGCGTGTACTCGATATTCGCTCCGCTGATGAGCGTCGAACCGTTCGCCGGCGGGGTAGTCACGCTGGAGATCGATAACGTATCGCCTTCGACCGGGTCGTCGTCGTTGGTCAAGACCGCCACGGACACCATGGTGTCCTCATCCGTGGTCGCGCTGTCGTCGCCAGCTATGGGTGGATCGTTCACCGCCGTGACGGTCACCGTGACGGTCGCTGTATCCAGCGCACCGCCCGCACCATCGTCAATGGTGTAGGTAAAGGTATCGGTGCCGTTGAAGTCTGCATTCGGCGTGTAGCTGACGTTGGTGCCACCGCTGGTCACCAAGCCGTTCACCGGTTGCGTCACGGAGGCCACCGACAAGCTATCTCCGTCCACATCGCTGTCGTTGGCCAGCACGTCGATCGTGACCGGCGTGTCTTCATCCGTCGTGTCGGCGTCATCCACCGCCACCGGGTCATCGTTCACCGCCGTCACGGTCATGTCCACGCTGGCCGTATCGCTGCCGCCGTTGCCGTCGCCAATCGTGTACGTAAACAGGTCCGAACCATTGAAGTCCGCATTCGGCGTGTACGTCACATCCGCCGCGGTAAACGTCACCGAGCCATTCGCCGGCTGGGTCACGCCCGTCACGCCCGGTGTGTCGCCGTCCACATCGCTGTCGTTGGCCAGCACGTCGATCGTGACCGGCGTGTCTTCATCCGTCGTGTCGGCGTCATCCACCGCCACCGGGTCGTCGTTGATCGGATTCACCGTCACCGTCACCGTCGCAGTATCGGTCCCACCATTACCGTCACTAACGTTGTAGGTGAAACTGTCGGTGCCGTTGAAGTTGAGAGCCGGCGTGTAGTCGATGTTCAACCCGTTGATCACCGCCGCACCGTTGCTCGGCGCGCCAACGGCGGAGATCGAGAGCGTGTCTAGATCCACATCACTGTCATTGCTCAACACGTCGATCGACACCGGCGTGTCTTCATCCGTCGTGGCCACATCATCCAGCGCCACCGGGTCGTCGTTCACCGGCGTCACGGTGAACGTGACGGTAGCGACCTCCGACAGACAGGCAGGGTTCGCGACGCCACAGTCCGAAACCTGATAAGTGAACGAATCGGTGCCGTTGAAATCCGGATCCGGCGTGTACGTCGCAAGCCCAGACGTCGGAAACACCGCCGGCGTCAACGTGCCGTTCGGGCTGGTCACCTGGTAGGCGGTTAGGAAATCCAAGTCTGCGTCGGTGTCATTGGGGAGCACGTCGATCGCAACCGAACCGTCCTCGTCGAGTAAATAGGGATCGTCGACGGCCACCGGATTGGCCGCCCAGGCGCCAGGCGCCATCAGCAGCAACAGCAACAATACGTAATGGATCTTTGCATTCTTCATGTCGGGCCTCACTACTCTCCCGGATTCGCCGCATGCACGTCTTCGTTTTCGACTGGTGCTACACATCAGTCGATAACGCGGCCGTAGGTACTCTGTAACAGCACGC
>SMWF01000094.1 GCA_004357385.1 Gammaproteobacteria bacterium
CCAAGGAACGGGTTGAGATCACGGACCCTGCCGAGAGCCTGGCGCGCATCACCTACCAACGGTTCTTCCGCCGCTATCTGCGTCTTGGCGCCATGACCGGCACCGCGCAGGAAGTCGCAGGCGAACTCTGGTCAGTCTATCGCCTGCCCGTGGTCAAGATACCGAGCAACAAACCGTCCATCCGCCGGTCGTTTCCAACGCGCATGCACCGTACCGCCGACGCGAAGTGGCAGGACGTCGTCGCACACGCCAAGGCCATGCAAGCCAAACACCGCGCGGTGCTGATCGGCACCCGCAGTGTCGAGACGTCCGAGAAGCTGAGCGAATTACTGACCCGAGCCGGACTGGATCATGCGGTCCTGAATGCGCGGCAGGATCGGCGTGAAGCCGAAATCGTCGCCCAGGCCGGGCAAGCCGGCCGGATCACCGTCGCCACCAATATGGCCGGACGCGGCACCGATATCCAGCTGGCCCCCGAAGTTGCCGAGTCAGGCGGCTTGCACGTTATTGCTACGGAGCGCAACGAAGCGCGGCGCATCGACCGGCAGCTGTTCGGACGGTGCGCGCGCCAGGGCGATCCTGGCAGCGTTGTGGCGATCCTATCCTGGGAAGATGAAATCATGGACTCTTGTGCGCTGGGTCCCATTCTGGGGTTGGCGCGAAAGATAAACTGGCCGAGCCCGTTGACACATTGGACCGGGCAGGCACTGACGCGGGCTGCACAACGAGCGGTGGAGCGTCGCCATGCACGCACGCGTAGAAACCTGCTAAGGCAGGATCAACGCCTGGATGACATTTTCGCGATTAGTGGGCCGATGGAATAACGCGGGTGAATATGTCGATACGGATGTCGAAAGCAAAACACCGCGCTGCGCTTGCGCAGGTGGCACTGCTTGCGGCTTGTCTGCATTCAAGCGCCGCGCTGGCGGAAGATCTCGACGAACTCGATTGCGTCATCGAACCGCATGTGGTCATCGACCTCAGCAGTCGCGTCGACGGGATCGTCGAAACAATGGAAGTCGAGCGCGGGGAACTCATCGAAAAGGGTCAGGTGCTCGTACGCCTCGAATCGAGCGTGGAACGGGCGGCGGTCGCGCAAGCGCAGGTTCGCGCGGAAGCGATGGCGGAGATTCTTGCGAGTGACGTCAGCGCCGAGTTCGCGCAACGGAGAAACGACCGCATTCAGGAACTGCACGACAGCCAAGCCGTGTCGACCGATCAGCTCGATGAGATCAAGACCCAGTATGAGCTATCGCGCCTGCAGCGCAAGCGGGCCAAAGAAAACCAACTCATCGCAAGACTCGAGCTGCGCCAGGCGCGTGAGATTCTCAATCGCCACACCCTGCGCAGTCCGATCCGCGGAATCGTCGTCCAGCACTATCTCGCACCCGGAGAAGCCGTCGAGGAACAGCCGATCATGCGGCTCGCGCAAATCGACCCGCTGCGCGTGGAGGTCATCGTGCCCGTGTCGGCGTTCGGGACCATACACGTCGGCCAACGCGCGATCATGCGGCCGGAATCCCCGATGGACCGCGAATACGCAGCCACGGTGACGATCGTAGACGGCGTGGCGGATGCATCCAGCGGCACGTTTCGCGTTCGCCTTGGACTCCCCAATAAGGACTACAGCCTACCCAGCGGGCTGAGATGCCGGGTCAAGTTCCTGCCCGATGACCCACCCCCCGAAGAAACGATAGTGGCCACCCCTGTTCCGCAAGAAGAGGCCCCAGCCCCCTACGAGATGATTAAGACGGGTGCAGCCCTTACCGATTCCGCCAACCGAAGCTGTCAGACCATCGGGCCGATTACAGACGCGTCCGAAGCCGACCAGATCATGACGACGCTCACCGGTCAGGCGACTCAGCTCAGATTGCGCGAAGAAAGGCGGAGCAGCGTCGAATCGTATCTACTTCTGGCGCCGCCGCAACCGACACTGGAAGACTCGCGCGCCCTGACCGAAAAAATGCAGGCCGCCGGGTTCAACGACTTTTACATCTTCTGGCGCGGGCCCCACAAGGGCCGTATTTCGCTGGGGGTCCACAGGGTCAAGGCGTACGCCGAGGAACGTCAGGTCCATCTCCACGAACTGGGGTTCGAATCCGAGTTGGTGCCTCGAATGGAAAGTCGCTCAAGCTTCTGGCTCGACGTCGAACTATTGCCACGAATCACAGCCCTGGATCTCGCAGCGGCCGCCGAAGTGATTGGAAAGACCGATCTGGCCGCATCGCAGTGTGAAGTCGTCGTCAACCGCGAACAATCCGGTCCGACACTTGCCGGAGCCCTCAGCTCTGCACTGAACTGACAACAAGGTTGTTACATTCTCGCCACGTTAGCGCCGTGAAATTGTGACCTGTGCAAGGCATTTTTCGCCTTGATTCCATACGCTTGGGTGGGTTTCGAACCAGGGAACTCGGCCCCCGCGCTCACCCGAGCCCGGTGGTCCGGGCCACTGGGTTTCGGTGGTTAACGGCGCAATGAACAGACGGCGTAACGACAAGAGGTATTCGGCCGGTCCGCTCATGGCGGAGGTGGAACCGCGCGTGCTGCTGTCCGCCGATCTGCCCGGCGGACTCGTTGATTCCGATGTCCTGCCCAACGGGGTTGCCCCGCTATCCGATCCTTCGGTCGTCGCGGATATTCGCGAATGGAGCGATAACGATGCGGCGGTGACGCAGACCCACGAACTCGTCATCATCGATGCCTCGACCCCCGACTACGAAGTGCTGCTCAACGATCTGATGGCCGACCGCGGCGACGGACGCAGCTTCGAAGTCGTGATACTGGACGCCGACCGGGACGGCATCGAACAGATCACCGACCTGCTCGCCGAACGTTCCGACCTCAGCGCCGTGCACATCATTTCCCACGGCAGCGACGGCAGCATCACGCTCGGCGACAGCGTCCTCGACTATGACCGACTGGTCGCAGATGCCAAGACCATCCAGGGATGGGGCAACGCCTTCACGGAGGACGGCGATCTGCTGATTTACGGCTGCAACCTCGCGGCCGGCGCCGACGGCCGTGCATTCATCGATACGCTTGGTGAGCTGACCCGAACCGACGTCGCCGCGAGTATCGACTTGACGGGTGCGACCACCGAAGGCGGTGACTGGGACCTTGAGTATCGCCAGGGTGTCATTGAGACAGGTATTGCTTTCGGCACCGAGGCGCAACGAGAGTTTGCTGCGGTTCTGGCAGTGCCGGTCGCGGTCGACGATCCGATGACTTACAGCAATTACGTAAACAGCCTGAGCCCGCTCAGCTACTGGCGCCTGGGCGAGAGCTCTGGATCGAGCTCGGCCGACGACGGGTCGCTGGGCAACGCTGGAACCTACAACGGGGCGCTGCTCGGCCAGCCCGGTGCCCTCGCCGACGACACCGACACGGCCGTCCACTTTAACGGCAGCAGCGACTACATCGAGATCGCCCACGACCCGGCGTACCTGCTCGACGACGGAACCATCCAGTTCTGGTTCAACCCCGATACGGTGGCCGGCGACCAGTTTCTGCTCTCGAAGGACTCGACCGGGTTTGATACCGGTGGACACCTGACCTTCGAGCTGCGAAACGGCCAGCTCGCCGTGCGCCTGCAGACGGATTCGGCAGATAACTTCGTCACCGATCCCGGCACGATCACGGCGGGATCCTGGCATCACGTTGCCTTCACCTTCGGCTCTGGTGGCATGAAGCTCTATGTCGACGGCCAGCTCGTCGATCAGAACGCTTATACGGGTGGACTTGGCACCACCTCCGGAGGCACGGGCAACTTCGAGCCGCTCGCGCTCGGCGCCGGCACCGAAACCAGCGACGATCTCCTGATCACCCCGCTGGCCAACTTCTACCAGGGCTACATGGACGAGGTCGCGATCTTCGGCGGCGAGCTCTCCCTCGACCAGGTCCAGAATCTCTATTGGCTCGGGCTCAACTCCTACGAGGTGGCTGAGGACACCCCGCTCTCGATCAGCGCCGCGAACGGCGTTCTCGCGAACGATACCGACCTCAACGGCGATCCGCTGACGGCCGTGCTGGTGACTGGTCCCGCGAATGCTGCCTCGTTCACGCTCAATGCGGATGGCTCTTTCGACTACACGCCGAGCGCGAACTTCAACGGCGACGACACTTTCACCTACCAGGCCAGCGACGGCTCGGGTCTTTCAAACATCGCCACTGCGACCATCCGCGTGAACCCCGTACAGGACGCTCCAACCACAGCCGACAACACGGTCGTAACTGCAATAGACACGGACCACACCTTCACCGTTGCCGACTTCCTGTTCAGTGATGCGGACGGCGACAGCCTGGACAAGATACAGATAACCAAACTGGAGACCGTCGGTGCCCTGCAACTGTCCGGCACCGACGTGACACTCGACCAGGAAATCGACGCGGCCGAAATCATCGCCGGCAACCTGAAATTCGTGCCCGTCCCGGGTCAAAGCGGGGCCGGCTACGACAGCTTTGAATTCCGCGTGCATGACGGCATCGAGTACAGCGCGGCGGCGTCCGTGACGACGCTTATGAATGCCACCTTCGACGCCGACGCGGAAGGTTTCACCTACGCAGATGACACCTTCAGCACCGCCAATCCCGCTTTCGCCGCCGGTGGCTTGACGGGTGGCGGACTGTTTGTCGACCTGGCCAACGCTTCTACCGGTGGCCCGGTTTCCGGTGGCTGGTCCGATACCTTCAATCTGGCCCAGGCCGAGACGGTCACGGTCTCGCTGCAGTACCGGATGATCATGTCCGAGATGTATGAATCGAACGAGTTCGGCGAAATCATTCTCGAGGTTGACGGGGTCCGCTACGGCGCCGATACGAACAATTCACTGGTCCACCGGGTCGGCGATGGCAATGGCGGCGCGGTTGATGATACCGGCTGGCTGTACGCGGAATTCGAAATTGCACTGGGTGCCGGCATCCACACGATAACGGTGGGTGCCTATAACAACGACTCCACGGCAGCGGATGAGTATGTGGAGGCCTATTTCGACGACATCAACGTAGGAGTAGAAGCGCATTACACGATGACGATCGACGTCACCACCGCGCCGTTCGCCGTCGACGATCCCGTTACCTACAGCAACTACGTGAACAGCCTGAGCCCCCTCGGATATTGGCGCCTGGATGAATCGAGCGGCACCACGGTGTACGACGAAACCGGGACCAACGACGGTACCTATATCAACGGGCCGTCGCTCGGTCAGGGCGGGGCACTGGCGGATGAGCCGGCACACACCGCGGTCGCGTTTGACGGGTCTGTCAATGACGATACCGGGGACTACATTGAGATCGCGGACGACCCCAGCTATTTAATTGATGAAGGCTCGATTCAACTCTGGTTCTACACCGCCGACGTCACCCAGGACGGGTATTTGTTTTCGAAGGATGCCAGCGGAACCGTCAGTGGCGGCCATGTTCAGATTGGGGTCAACGCTGCCTCCCACGTGATCGTCCGACTCCAGGACACGGCCACGAGTTACAACGTCGAATCAACCACCGCACTGACCGCGAACGAATGGCATCACGTGGTGTTCACTTTCGGTTCCGGCGGCATGCAGCTCTATGTGGATGGCCAGTTGGTAGACACGGACGCCTATACCGGGGGGCTCGGCACTTCGTCCGGCGGCACCGGCAATATCGAGCCCATTGTGATCGGCGCCAGTAGTCAAACCAGCGTTTCAGGAACGGCGAACCCTACCAATTTACACTTTGACGGCCGGATTGATGAGGTCGCCATGTTCGGCGCGGAGTTGACGGCGCAACAAATCCGCGAACTCTACGGCGCCGCCCTTCAGAATTACACGATCTATCAGGACACTACGCTGAACGCAACGGCCTCTGGAGGTGTGCTGGCCAACGACTACGATGCCGAGGGTGATCCGCTGACCGCCGTGCTGGTGACTGGTCCGTCGAACGCGCAGTCATTCACCCTGAATGCGGACGGGTCGTTCGATTACACACCGGTGGCGGGATTCAGCGGGACCGATACCTTTACCTACCGCGCCAATGACGGTACTAGCAACTCGAACCTCGCGACGGTCACGATCACTGTTGAGGCGGTGGTGACTGCCAACGCCATCTGGATCTCGACTGATTCGGATGTTGCGGCACCGGGCGCTGATGGCCTGCCGGGGGGATGGCTGCAGGGCGAAGTACTGGAGTTCGGTGGTGTGGACTTGGCCTTCGGCCCAGCCACCGACGGTGATTTCTCCTCGGTTATCGATTTCGACACGTTCGCGCTGGATGCCACCGACGTTGCGGCCCTGCATTTTGTTAGCAGCGACATCACCGTGGGTGGAGGTGCAGATACATTCGACCTGCAAAAAGGCGACGTTCTGGTGTCGTTCAATCAGGACGAGACCATACTCGGCGCTTACACGCTCAGCGGTCTCGACGAAACTTTCGAGAAAACCGACCTGCTCGTGTTCCGGCCGGATACGGTGGGTGATTTCAGTTCCGGCACATTTTACTTGCTGCTCGATGACGTAGTCGCTACCAACTTGCGCGGCATCACGCTGGTGGAACAGGACACTACCGTGGGTGATGCCAATCTCACGGCCGGTAGCTTTCTGTTTACGAGGGACGATTTGCCCTTTGAGGATGTTTATCTATTCGACCCGACGGGCGTGGGAGCCGGAACGACCAGCGGAACTACCTCTACGCTGATCGACGGCAGCGCGCTCAACATCGACTCCGGTGAACTCCGCGGCCTGGAGTTGATCGAGCAGGCCACGTCCATCGGTGGTGTGATTCTCGATGCGGGCACGTTACTTTTCTCGCTACGGTTTGATGACCCGGATGTTGGCGGGAACAATCTCGCGACAACCCAGCACGATATTTTTGCAGTTACCGTAACCAAAACCGGTATCGGCACGACTGCGGGCGTCGCCACCATGTTCCTCGATGGTAGCGACGTGAACCTGGACAACAATCCGGGTCAAGAGAATATCTACGCGATTGCAATGGTGTCGGATCTCGTCAACGAACCCCCGACCGTGGCGCTGGCCAACACGATAACGACGTTCCCGGAGGACACGGACACGACGAGTGCGATCAAGGTTGCCGACATCGTGATTACGGATGATTCGCTCGGCACCAACAACCTGTCCCTCAGTGGGGCTGATGCGGCGCTCTTCGAGATCGTCGGTACCGAGCTTCGTTTGATCGCAGGCGCCGCTCTCGACTTCGAGACCAACCCGAATCTGGATGTCACTGTTGAAGTCGATGACACGACGGTTGGCGCGACGCCGGACGATACCGCGCCGCTGTCAATTTCGCTCACGAACGTCAACGAACCGCCGGTAAACACGGTGCCGGGTGCGCAGAACACTGACGAAGACGTCGCGCTGGTTTTCTCCAGCGGCAACGGCAACCCGATCTCGGTCAGTGATGTCGATGTCGGCGGTAACGACCTCAGGGTCACGTTGAGCGTCGACAACGGCACGCTGACCCTGGCGCAGATCACAGGTCTCACCTTTACGATCGGCGATGGCACGGCCGATGTCACGATGACGTTCACCGGCACGATCGCCGACATCAACGCCGCGCTCGATGGTCTGAGATACGATCCGACTCCCGACTTCAACGGCAACTCGACGCTTACGATCACCACCAGTGACCAGGGTAACACCGGCACCGAAAGCGTCTTACTCGATGGCGACGCCAACCTCACAACGAAGTACACGTTCGACGTCGATGGCACCGATGAAATCGGCATCAATGACGCCACCCTGAACAATGGTGCTGCAGTCGTCGCCGACGCCGAGCGCGGCAACGTGCTGAGTATCGACGGGATCGATGATTACGCTGAGGTACCCGCCGCGGTCACGGACGGACTCTCGACATTTAGCGTCAGTTTCTGGGTGAACACGACGGAGAGCGGATCGAACGGTACTTACCACCGGAATCCGACTCTATTCGGGATGCGCAGGGGTGGCGGTTCCCAGGACCTGGGCATCTACACTGAAAATGGTTACATCGGTTTCTGGTCGAGCTTGTCCGGCGGAGATGACTTCTTCACGTCGACCACGACGCAGATCAACGACGGCCAGTGGCATCAGATCACGGTGTCGAATGACGGTGCTAACATCAGCTTGTATGTCGATGGAGTATTTCAAGCCTCGCTGGTATCGGGAGACACGCTATTTAATTCCGAATTTTACATTGGGGCGCTGCACGATCGTGACAACGG
>SMWF01000010.1 GCA_004357385.1 Gammaproteobacteria bacterium
AAGCGCTGGATCGCTCACGTCGATTTCGGCGAGGGGGATGGAATAGGGGTCTGTGGTGGATTCGCTCATGTCGTTCTCCGATGATCTCCCGGATATTACACCGGGAAACCCGGCATGCAGGTAATGATTGCCGCGGAATCGCGATATGCTGGCGGGTCGTTGAAGCTCGATCCCACAAGGGTAGGAAGGAGGGGGCAAAGTGGTAGACAACATGTCGAAGCGCGGTTTCGACCCGCTGACGTATCGATTCGAGGATCGAGTTCCTCGGCCGGGAAATGTTACCGAGCTCGCGTCTGAAGCGTTCTGTTTTTTTCGGCATTTTGACAAGAGGGAACGACATGAGTGATTTTGAAGACCGCGTGGTGGTGATTACCGGCGCTGGGGGTGGCCTGGGCAAGGCTCATGCACTCGAATTTGCGAGCCGCGGCGCGAAGGTCGTGGTCAATGATCTAGGCGGCAGCGGCGACGGCACCGGTTCCGGCGATATGGCGGATCTGGTGGTTGAGGAGATCAACGCGGCCGGCGGCACGGCCATTGCCAACAAAGCCTCCGTTTCGACCCGGGAAGGAGCGCAGTCGATCATTGACGACGCCGTGGCCGCCTTTGGCACGGTGGATATCCTGGTCAACAACGCCGGCATTCTGCGCGACAAGACCTTCAAGAAGATGCCCCTGGATGACTGGGACATCGTCATGGACGTGCACTTGAATGGCACCGCCTATGTTACGCACGCCGCCTGGCCGATCATGTATGAAAAGAGTTACGGTCGCATCGTGTTCACCAGTTCCTCGTCTGGCATCTTCGGTAACTACGGTCAGGCGAACTATGGTGCGGCGAAGATGGGCATGCTCGGATTCATGAACGTCCTTGCGCTGGAAGGACGTTCCCATAACGTGCGGGTCAACACGCTGGCGCCGGCCGCGGCGACGCGCCTCATCAACACCATCCCCGGACGTGAGGAAGACCTGGACAGTCCCGATCCGGACCGGCACCCCAAACTGGTAACGCCTGCGGTGCTCCTGATGTGCAGTGAGGATGCGCCCACCGGTAAGATCATCCAGGCGGGCAATGGCCGGTTTTCGACCTGCGCAATCTTTAACAACGAGGACATTGAGCTGGGCTCGGACGTGACCTACGAGGACCTCCTGGCGAGGAAGGAAGAGCTGTTGGACATGAGCAATGCCGAGGAAGGTTGGAGTTGGATGAACAAGCGCCTGGCGGAACGGCAATCCGAGAGCTGAAGGTGCCGCGGCGGTCATGCGCGCGATGGTACGATAACTGATCGAACGATGAACGGGAGGCGCTGATGGCGGACACGCGAATGAGCCGTCAGGAACGCGAGGCGTTCCTGGCGGATTTACACGTCGGGGTGATCTCGATTCCTCGACCCGACGGACCCCCTTTGGCGGCGCCGATCTGGTACGACTACGAGCCGGGAGGCGACATCTGGCTGCTGACGGGGCCGACCTCACAGAAGGGGCGACTGTTGCGTGAGGGGACGCGAGTGACGCTCGTGGCACAGCGCGAAGCGCTACCGTATGCCTACGTCACGGTCGAAGGAACGGTCACCGGTGTTCGCGAGGCGGACACGGAGGCCGACACGCTCCCCATGGCGCGCCGATACCTGGGCGAGGAGGGGGGTGATGCCTACACAGCTGCCAATTCCGACGATGTCTCGGTGCGCCTCACCGTCCGGCCTGATCGATGGCTGACCGTGGACTACGCCAAGACAGGACTACCAACGGAGCAAAAGAATGTCTGATCTGGATCGAGATTTGTTCAATCTGGCAATGTCGGAAGAGGCGCAGCCGCTGATGGATGCGGTCAACGTGCACATCAGGGACAACGTGGCGCCCATTACCGAAGAGTTTTTTGCGCTCGAGAAGGGGAAGGAAGACCGCTGGTCCTGGCACCCACGTCAGCTCGAGCTACTCGAGGGCGCGAAATCGAAAGCCAAAGAATCCGGGTTGTGGAACTTTTTCCTCCCTGAGTCTGAAATGGGCGACGGGCTGACGAACCTGGACTATGCGTACATTGCGACGGAGCTGGGCAAGTCCGCGCTGGCATCGGAAACTCTGAATTGCAGCGCGCCTGATACCGGCAATATGGAAGTGTTGGAGCGGGTCGGTACCGAAGCACAGAAGGAGCAATGGTTGAAGCCGTTGCTGAATGGAGAGATTCGCTCCGCCTATGCGATGACTGAACCCGGCTTGGCTTCGTCCGACGCGAAAAACATCAGCACCAGTGCGGTACTCGACGGTGACGAGTGGGTGATCAACGGTGAGAAGTTCTACATCTCAGGCGCCGGCGACCCTCGCTGCAAGATCATGATTACCATGGTCAAGACCGATCCGGACGCTGCACCGAGCAAACAGCAGTCGCAGATCCTGGTGCCCATGGACACCCCCGGGGTCGAGATACTGGAAGCCATGGAGGTGTTTGGACACGACCATGCACCCCGCGGACACATGCACATCAGGTTCAACAACGTGCGCGTGCCGAAAGACAACATATTGCTGGGCGAAGGCCGGGGTTTCGAGATTTCCCAGGTTCGCCTTGGCCCGGGACGAATTCATCACTGTATGCGTTCCATCGGCAAGGCGGAAAAGGCGCTGGAACTCATGGTCAAACGGGCGGGTTCGCGGGTCGCCTTTGGCAAACCGATTGCCAAGCTCGGCAAAAACCTCGAGGTGATCTCACGCGCCCGGATTGAGATCAACGCGATGCGCTTGTCGGTGTTACAGGCGGCCAAGGCAATGGACGTACTCGGGAACAAGGAAGCCCGGGTGTATGTCAGTGCGGTGAAGGCAATAGTTCCCGAGAAAGTATGCCTGATCATCGACCAGGCGATTCAGATGCACGGTGCAGCGGGTATCTCCCAATGGACACCACTCGCCGCGATGTACATTGATCTTCGGCACCTGCGGTTCGCTGACGGGCCGGATGAGGTGCATCACATGGTGGTTGGTCGTGCGGAGTTGCAGAAGTACGATCTCTGGTAGACAACCTGGCGGGAGCGAGGCTGAATGAGGCAAGGTGTTCGCTGGGCTCAGGAGGTGACATGACGGGTACAGCATTTGATGTCGAGCCGCTCGACGCGTCATTCGGCGCCATCGTGACGGGACTCGAACTGGCACGCATGGACGAGGCGGTGTTCGGCAAGCTCTACAACACCTGGCTGGAGTACGCCCTGCTGATCTTTCCCGGCCAGCATTTGAGCAACGATGAGCAGATTACCTTCGCGCGGCGTTTCGGCGACCTCGAGTTCGATCTGGCCCCCATCAGCAACGTTCGCGCAGACGGTACGGTGCGAGCCGAGCACCAGGACGACGATGTCATCAACATCCTCAAAGGCAACATGGGCTGGCACTGCGACAGCACTTACATGCCCGTGCAAGCCAAAGGCGCGGTATTCACCGCCCACGTCGTCACATCGGTTGGCGGTGAAACCGGGTGGGCAGACATGCGGGCCGCCTACGACGCTCTGGATGAGCCCACCAGAGATCGGATCGCGGATCTGTCCGCCTACCACTCGCTGTACTACAGCCAGGCCAAGCTCGGCCACGAACCCAAAAAGCACAGCGACTACAGCGGCTACGGCTTTCACGACCAGGATCCGCCCCTGCGTCCCCTGGTGAAGGTCCACCCGGAGACCGGCCGTCGATCGCTGCTGATCGGACGCCACGCGTATGGCATCCCGGGTCTAACCGAAGAGGAATCCACGCAGTTGCTCGCGGGCTTGGTGGACTTCGCCTGCCAGGCGCCTCGGATCTACCACCATGCGTGGTCACCCGGCGATGCCGTGGTCTGGGACAACCGCTGCCTGCTGCACCAGGCCTGCCCGTGGGACATGAGCCAACCGCGCGTCATGTACCACGCGCGCATTGCCGGGGATCAAGCCACCGAGTTCGCGGCCCATGCCTGAGCGTCAGCCGGTTCGACGCTGAGGAACGTACCTAGCCATGTTGCTTTCCGGACGGTTGAGGGGCGCGCTCTGGTGGTGTGTCCGAGCGATATTCACGGTGGCCGTGGTGACCGTCACAATCCTGCTGGTGCGTGCGTTCGATGCGCGTCGGTCGCCGGACCTGAAACCCTGGCACACGGCGAGTCTCGAATCCGAAGCAACCTCCCAGGTGTTGGAAGCTGCGAGCTTCGATGAGTATCTCGAGATCGAGGCGCGCGTGTTTGCGGAGTACCTCGCTGAGGTTGAAGGCGAGGTCGCAAGTGCTGACCGAACGCGGCTCAATCGATTTTTCGCAGATTCGGATGCGTCCCCTCAGCGCTTCGAGCAGAACTGGAACAGGACATTCGAGTGGTGGCCGGAACAGACCGACCCGGACAACATCGTCGGCGGGGCCCTGCTCGTTCATGGTCTGACAGACTCGCCGTACAGTGTTCGCCACATAGGGCGGATACTTCGCGACGCCGGATACTACGTGCTCGCGATACGCATGCCCGGACACGGCACCGCCCCCGTCGCGCTAACCCGCAGTTCATGGCAGGACTGGCTGGCGGCGGTTCGGATCGGTGCCGCTCATGTGCGTGGGCAAATCGGGCAGGGGGCGCCACTGGTGCTTGGTGGGTACTCCAACGGTGGGGCGCTGGTGACAAAGTACGCGCTCGACGCGTTGGAGGACCCCACGCTTGTGCGCGCCGACCGAATACTCCTGTTCTCGCCGATGATCGGCCTCACAGCGTTTGCGCAGTTCTCGAGCTGGAACAAGCTGTTGAGCGGAATTGACTACTTCGAGAAGTTTCGCTGGCTGACGCTCGAACCCGAGTTCGACCCGTTCAAATACAACTCGTTTCCCAAGGAAGCGGGGCATCAGAGTTTCCTGCTGACGCAGGTCCTGCAGGGTCAGATTCGTCGTATGGCGCGGCACGGTGTGCTCGATCTTCCGCCGGTGCTGAGCTTCCAATCGTTGGTCGACTCGACCGTTCTCACGCGCGCGATCGTTGACGATTTCTACTCGCATCTGTCGCCGGGCGATGACGAACTGGTGCTGTTCGATGTGAATCGCCGTGCCGACATGGCGGAGTTCCTGCGCCGGCCGCATCGGAGTTTCGTCGATGGCCTGGAAGCGCGAGCACTACCGTTCTCACTGACGGTGATCACCAATGGGGGGGCGGATGACGGGACCGTCGTCGAGCGTCGCAAGGCTGCCCGGATGACGGCGATGACAACCACGCCGCTCGAACTGGCCTGGCCGAAGAACTTCTACTCGCTCTCCCACATCGCGCTAATGTTTCCGCCGAATGATGGACTCTATGGCGCGAATCCCACGGCGGCGGTTCCCATTGGCGCGATCCAGGCAAGGGGGGAGCGCGGCGTGTTGCGCGTCTCCATGGGGAACCTGATGCGTGCGCGTCACAATCCGTTCTTCGATTACATGGCTGAGCGCATCAGAGCCGCCATAGCAGAGCCCGCGCAGTGAAAGTCGATGCCTCGGTTGCCGCGAACATGCGGCGCATCGGGTCCGATGCGCAGCGCCTCGAATCGGTCGGGTTCGACGGGCTGCGCCTGGCGGAGCTGAACCACGATCCCTTCATGCCGTTGGCCATCGCGGCCGAGCACACGCAGACCATTGAACTGGTCACGTCTGTCGCGGTCGCTTTTTCGCGCAATCCAATGTCGATGGCTATTCAGGCGCACGACCTCAATGCCTTTTCGAATGGACGCCTGGTGCTCGGCTTGGGTTCACAGGTCAAACCGCACATCGAGCGTCGCTTCAGCATGCCGTGGCACAAGGCGGCCGCGCAGATGCGTGAGTTTATCGGCGCCATGAACGCGATATTTGACTGCTGGTACGACGGCTCCCGCCTCGAGTTTGTGGGTGAGTACTACCAGCACACGTTGATGCCATCGACGTTTACGCCCGAGAACAGGGACGCTCCGCGCCCGCGTATCGTGTTGTCCGCGACGGGTCCGCTGATGACCAAAGTCGCGGCGCAGGTGGCCAACGGCATGATCATGCATCCGTTTTCGTCCGAGAAGTACATGCGCGAGGTCACCCTTCCGGCCATTGTCGATGGACTGAGCGAGACGGGGCGAACCTTGCAGGACTTCGACCTCGATTACGCGCCCATGATTGCGACCGGTACCACGGACGCCGCGATCGAGCGCGCAATCGAGGTCGTTCGCGACCGCATCGCGTTCTATGGCTGTACGGTCGCCTACAAGCCGGTCCTGGACATTCACGGTTGGGGTGCGCTGCAGGACGAATTGATCGCGTTGAACCGCCAGCACCGGACGCGGGACATGGCCGCTTTGATCAGCGATGAAATCCTCGAGACCATCGCGATTGTAGGTGCGCCCGAGCAGGTCATCGACACGATGAAAGAGCGCTTTGGTGGCTTGATCGACCGCACCGGATTCGGGCTTGCCGATCTTGCGGATGATGAGTTGGGGGTGCTCCTCGAACGCCTACGTAGCTGACGGTCCCTGCATGATCAGATGACAGCGAGGCTTGGTTGGCTCAGATGATCGATGCGTTGGCCAGGGGCTACGCGGGACGCTAGCCGCTACGACGATGAACTGAAGTGGCGACTGGAAAACACCTTTCCTATCCCCGAACGCCTGTGGTTCGACTAACATGGCCTGATGTGTGAATCCGACAATTCGACGCAAGATGAGACACGAGAAGCTGACCCGCCCCAGGTAAATCGGAGTGGATATCGCCTGGCCGAGGGCTGGCCTCATTATCCGCCGGACATGCACTTCGAAATGGGTTCCGGGGTGGCCGTCGATGCCGAAGGCATCGTGTATCTGTTCACCCGCGATGTCGAGCACTGGGCCGCGCATCCGCTGGCGATGGCGGAAAAAATGGGCAAAAGTAGTATCTCGATGTTTGATCGGGAGGGGGAGTATCTCGGCAAGTGGGGTCCGTCCGATGAACGGGGGTTTGCGCTGGGTGCCCACACTATCTATTTCGATGACCAAGGCATGCTCTGGACCACCGACCGGGACGGGCATGTGGTGAAGAAGTACCACCCTGACGGTACGCTGCTGCTGACCCTTGGGACGTTTGGCGAATGGGGTGATGGACCCGACAAGTTCAACGGCCCGACCGCCGTGGTGATCCAGCCGAACGGCAACATTGTCGTATCGGACGGCTACTGGAATTCGCGCCTGGTGTGGTTCACCGGCGATGGAGAATTCCTGAAATCGGTTGGGACCTGGGGCTGCGGTCCGGCGCAGTTCAACACGCCGCATGCGCTGGCCCAGGATTCTAGCGGCCGGTTGCTGGTGGCCGATCTCTGTGGGGGCAATTTTCACCCGTACATGACGGTGCCGGGTCAGATTGCGGAACACCGTACCCAACCGATTCCAGGCTGCGTAAGCCGTATCCAGATTCTCGATCCGGACGGCAACTATCTGGATGAATGGACGCACATCAGCCCGCTGAGCCTCGCGGTGTACGGCGAACACGTGTATGCCAGTGACAAGATGCGCAATCTGGCGATCCTCGATGCGGCCACCGGCAAGGAGATTGACCGGGTGGAGAACATTGCCATCTACATTCACCAGATGGCCATGGACGCGCACGGTGACATCTATACCGCGTCTGTATATCCGGAACACGCCGGTGAAAAACGTGGCGTCGACGGCCCTTCACACCGTCGTTGGACACGATCCGCGAACGCGACCTGAGTCATGGCAAGCGAGCAACCTGGCAGAACGCACGTACGCCACCTCGACCCGGACGAACTCGATCGATATGCGCGCGACGGTTTCGTTCTGCTGAAAGGGCTGTATGCCTCGGAGCGCCTGGAGGCATACGACAAGCGCTTTCAGGCGCTGGTGAACGATGCAGCACCGCTGTCGGCCCGAATGAAGATCATGAAGGACGTGATGGTGGTGAAGCGCGCCGTCACGGCACGCTCGTCGGAGCACGCTGTCAACAAGCTCATGAGCTTCGAAGATGACCCGGGGCTGTACGACTTTGTCCTCAATCCGGATCTACTGAGCTGCGTGCGCTGTCTGCTGGGCGAAGACATTTACTCGGTGTCGACCAACTTCTTCAACAAGCCACCGGGATTGGATGGCCGGCACCCCATGCACCAGGATTTGCGTTACTACCGCATCCGTCCCCCTGAGGGTATCGTTGGGGTGTGGACCGCTATTCTGCCGGCGCTGCGTGAGTCGGGATGCCTCTCGGTGATGCCTGGGAGTCACCGACAAGGATTGCTCGCGCACGACGATCCCGATTGGGAGTACCTGAACCACGGGTTCCACGGGGCTCAGGGTGTGGATCGGGGGCAACGGGTACACATCGAGATGCAGCCGGGCGATACGTTGCTTTTCCATCCGCTGCTGGTGCACGGTTCCGGGCGCAACCGCAGCGACGGCTTTCGCCGCGCGATCTCAGTGCACTACGCTGCCGCGAGTTGTGAATC
>SMWF01000011.1 GCA_004357385.1 Gammaproteobacteria bacterium
CCCGAACACGTTCGTGTAGAAGTTCAGCGCGCGATCTAAATCTCGAACGACTAGATGGATATGAGTAAGACCCTGAGTTTTGATCATCATTCCCCCCAAACCGTTAGTTTCTGGAGTCAATCTTAAGTCAATCCGTCCGCTTCGGGCACAAATCGGAAGTCGAGCGTTCACCTTGCCAGCGTCTCCTCCTGGCTGCCGATTCAGACTAAGAGGTTCAGTGAGTCCGCCATCCTTGGCCCGGGTACCACCATGCACGGATGGACAGGCAAAGCCCTTCCATACTCCTTCCGACGTTCTTCCTTGTGGTCGTTGGTGGGGTCAGGGTTTTACCCCGTTTTGACGCATACCCGGGTGTGGGGAGTTCCCCCTTAGCTACACCATAGACTGCGGGTGCAACCTATGTGCCGCCACGCGCGCGCCGCTTGCTGCGGCAGAAGTGCGCCACGCGCGTTTGCGACTGGTCACGCCTGGGTCCGCGTGTGAATGCAGCGAACAGCTACATATTTGCTACACGACAGAATGCGGCTACAAAGGGCATTTCGCTAGCTAACTGATTTTATTGGTCGGGGCGATAGGATTTGAACCTACGACCACCACACCCCCAGTGTGGTGCGCTACCAGACTGCGCTACGCCCCGGTTCGAGAAGGCCGCGAATGATACCCGATCCGCCGAATCGCGTCATGATAGCCTCCTCGTGACGCCCTTCAGTCGCCCGAGCACCATGATCAGACAGTGGTAGCCATGAACAGTGTAGCCTCCGACAACGGCGCGGCGGGTCGTTACCTCGGTCAACTCACCTGGCCTGAGGCCACGACGGCATTGCAGGACTTGCCGATCGTCTTATTGCCGTTTGCTGCCGGTGCCAAGGAACACGGACCGCACCTCGCGATGAATGCCGATCAGGTGGTCATGGAGTACCTGCTGGACGCGGTGGTCGAGAGCATGGAGGTACTCGTCGCGCCGCCGATATTGCACGGTTGGTTCCCCGCATTCCGTGATTTTCCCGGTACCGAGGTGGCCGACCCGGGGGTGTTCCAGAACTACGTTCGCGAGGTCGCCGAATCGCTGATCCGGCATGGCGCCCAGCGCCTGGTGCTGCTGAATATGGGGGTCGCGCGCGCCACCGGACTACCGCTCGGCGTAGTCGCCCGTGATCTGCACGTCGACCACGGACTGCCGGTGCTACTGATCTCCTGGGACGATCTGGAGACTGACGAAGTGGCTGAGTTCAGCGAGCAGCGTCGCGGCGGACACGCGGATGAGATCGAAACCTCGCTAAATCTGTATCTGCAGCCGGAGCGCGTCTATATGGAGCGGGCTGTAGCCGACTATCGGGGCGACCCGGCTCGCCAGATTGGCTACGCACCGGGTAAATTCACCGCAGAGGAAAGCGGTGTGTTCGGCGACCCGACCTTGGCGACTGCCGAGAAGGGCGAGCGGGTTCTTGCGATCATGCGCAGCAACCTGCTTGAAGCGCTGGAACAGTTTGCCGAACGATAGGAGCACCATGCATGAAGCTACGTATTCTCGACGATTCGATTCGATTGCGCCTGAGTCAATCCGAGGTCGGACGCATCGCGCAAGGAGAAGCTGTGCGCAGCCACACCCGGTTCCCCCATGGTTCATTTCTCGGCTACGGCCTCGAGCCGTCGACTGCAACGGCGATTGGCGCAACGTTTCTCGACAATGTGATTACCGTACGCGTGCCCGCAGAGGCTGCGCGGAACTGGGCAACGACCGATCAGGTCGCACTCACTTCATCCCAACCCATTGAGGGGGGCGAACTGACCGTTCTGGTGGAGAAAGACTTCGAGTGTCTGGAACCCCGCACCGGAGAGGAAGACCAGGACGCGTTCCCGAACCCGAAGGCCGATTGAGAGCCCTGCCGAACACCATGAGCACCATCAACTGGAGGAAAACACCCATGCGCACCACCCACACCTTGAAGCTGAGTCTGGCCTTCTTGACCCTGGGACTGCTGACGGCGAGTCTCGGTAACGCTCAGGAACAGCCATCGGGTCCCGCCTGGGACGGTCTCGTGGAAGTCGAGGGCCGCGGCAACACCCGGGTCTGGGTCATGCCAGGCGTCGACATGAGCACCTACACCAGTATCCGCCTCGAAAGCGCGGGCATGCACTTCCGGCCGGTGAAGCGCCAGTCTCGCTCAGCGCGAGCGGGGGAATTCCCGATCAGCGACACCAACAAGAAACGTTTGCGCGCGATGGCGCAGGAGATCTTCCCGGAAGAGCTGGCC
Source organism: Gammaproteobacteria bacterium (assembly GCA_004357385.1). Lineage (GTDB taxonomy): Bacteria > Pseudomonadota > Gammaproteobacteria > Pseudomonadales > Azotimanducaceae > SMWF01. Next base: position 2,256 of record SMWF01000011.1, read on the forward strand.
AAGACGAAACGTTTTGAAGTGGTGGATACCGACGGACCCGATACCATGGTCGTCAAAGGCGCGCTGTTGGACGTAATATCGCGCGTGCCACCCCAACAGGCGGGGCGCAGCCACACCATCGTCTCGGTTTTCGGCGAGGCCACCCTGGTCATCGAGTTCATCGATTCGCAAAGCGGCGCGGTAATCGCCCGCGCCGTCGAGCGACGCGCGGCACGAACTCCGGGCGGTCAGATGCGCGACGCCAACTCAGTCACCGCCCAGGCCGAAGCCCGCCGCCTGATGCGCTCCTGGGCCACGCGACTGCGTGTCGTCCTTGACGAGGTGGATGAAGTCTTGGACAACCTGGAGCCCGTGTAGAGCGTTCCAGCCCAACTTTCTATCCCAGCAAGGCTTCCAACAGGCGCAGATCCTCGGGCTCGTTGAGACCCTGGAAACTGCCTGCCAGGGTCGAGCAATCGACGGCTACAGCATTGCACGCGGCGAGCCAGGTGCGAACCGCGCGCCCGCCGCTGCCGAGAAATTCATCGAGACTGGGCGCCGCAGAACCGGCCACCAGCATGTGCAGATACTGCGCGTGCTCACCATCGTACGCGTACGCTGCGGGATCCCGACCGATCGCTTGTCGGAGGGTGTCGACAATGCCGTCGGGTAGCAACGGCACATCGCCCGGACAGGCGAACAGCCAATCGTCATCGCGATAACGCAACGCCGCGCGAATACCCGCAAGTGGCCCGGTGTGCTCGGCTACGTCATCGGTGACCACGTGATGACCGAGGTTCCCGTACGCATCGAGGTTACGATTCGCGCTGATCAGCAGATCATCGACCTGAGGTTCCAGTCGCTCGACCACCCATTCGACAAGCGCTCGTCCCGCGAGGTGTTCCAACGGTTTGTCTTTGCCCGACAGACGCCGGCCTCGACCGCCACAGAGCACCACCCCAGTGACCATCGTCTAGGCCCGCACCCGTTGGGCGTGGCTACACACATTGAATCCATCGTCACGTAGAAATGGCGCGCCCGCCATCATCGCTTTCTGCAGCAATTCGAAGCTGGCCCGACCACTGAGTTTGCCCAGGACTCGTGCGCGCAGGACTCGAATGCGTAACGCCGACCTGCTTGATGTGTGGTTCATGGCAGTGCGCCAGGTGTGTTCCCGGTCCGCCATGGCGGCGGTGCGATTAGGCCTTCAGCACCCGCAGTACGTCTTCCAGCTCTGAGATCATTTGTTTGATCAGGAGCCGGTACCGGGTCTGATCCAGCTTCGCATCGTCGCCTTCGAGTTGCTGACGGGCACCGCCAATGGTGAAGCCCTGCTCATAGAGCAAGCCGCGAATCTGGCGAATGATGATGACGTCCTGGCGCTGGTAGTAACGGCGGTTGCCGCGACGTTTGACGGGGCTGAGTTGCGGGAACTCCTGCTCCCAGTAGCGCAGCACATGCGGCTTTACTTCGCAGAGACCGCTGACCTCGCCGATCGTAAAATACCGTTTCCCCGGAATCGGGGGCAATTCGTCATTCTGACCTGGGTCCAGCATACGCTTCTACTCGTGCCTTGAGTTTTTGACCGGGACGAAACGTCACCACGCGTCGCGCCGTGATGGGGATTTCTTCACCAGTCTTCGGGTTCCGTCCAGGTCTCTGTCCTTTGTCCCTGAGGTCAAAATTTCCGAATCCGGACAGCTTGACCTGTTCGTTTCGCTCGAGGGATTCGCGAACCTCCTCAAAGAACATCTCGACGACCTCCTTGGCCTCACGCTTGTTGAGCCCAAGTTCCTCGAACAGCTTATCCGCCATTTGCGCCTTGGTAAGCGCCGCCATTGTCGTACACCTCACGAATCAGCGCAGGCGGGCTCCGAGATCCGTTTCCAGAGCGCTGATCGCCTTGTCCATCAAACCGTTGATGTCCTGGTCCGTAAGAGTGCGCGATGGATCCTGCAAGGTCAACCCTACCGAAACACTTTTTTCAGTAGAATCAATGCCTTCCCCGTGATACACGTCAAAGACTCTAAACTCCATGAGATAACTCCCCAGCGCTTCGCGGATGCAGCCCTCGAGCGCTGACGCAGCCACGGATTGCTGCACGGTGAGCGACAGATCACGGCGTACGCTGGGAAAGCGCGACACCTCCCGATAGTGTGTCGCAGCGCTCGTTTCGATGGCTTGCGCGTCGAGTTCGAAAACGAACAGGGGGCCACGCAGATCAAGTCGCTGTTCCAGTTCCGGGTGCAAGCGCCCGAGCCGCCCTATGCAGTTCCCGTCAATCTGCACATCAGCCGATTGTCCCGGATGCAATACCGCGTCATCGCGCGGCACGAATTCGATGGAGCGTGCACCACCCAGCCCGGCGAGTCGTTCCACGTCCCCCTTCAAGTCGAAGAAATCGACCCTCTCGCTGGGCGAGTTCCAGCGCTCAGGTGTGCGTGAGCCCCACAACACCCCTCCAACCCGGTTGGATTGAACCAGGGTTTCACCCGGCTGGAAGCACAATCCCACTTCGAACAATCGCCCGCGACTCTGTTGCCGCGCCAGATTGGTCCGTGCGGCATCGATCAGGCCAGGCAGCAGATTGGTCCGCATCACCGACTGCTCGGACGACATCGGGTTGCTCAACCCGACGGGCGCATTGCCGGGGTCCAGCAGATCCTGCATCACCGTATCGACGAAGCTGTAGGTGATGATCTCCTGGTAGCCGAGATCGGCGAGCAGATGCCGCACGCGCGCGCGCGGGATCGCTTCGATCGACACCTGGCGCAGATCCAGCGGCGTGTGCGGCACCTTGCTGGGGATGCGGTTGTAGCCATAGATTCTGCACACTTCTTCGACGAGATCTTCTTCGATGGCGATGTCAAAGCGATGGCTCGGCACGCGCACACACCACCCTTCATCGGTTCGTCGGGGCGCCAGGCCGAGGCGTTCCAGCGTTCCCTCGATTTCCGCAGCATCGATCTCGATACCGACCAGCCGCGTCAGGCGCGCGTGCCGAAGGTTCACTTCCAATTCACCCGGCAGCTGTTCTGGCGCCACGGCCTCAGTAACCGGTCCCGGTGCACCACCGACAATCTCCAGCAACAACCCAGTGGCGCGCTCCATCGCAGCCGATTGAAGGTCATGATCCACGCCCCGCTCAAAACGATGCGAAGCTTCCGTCTGCAGGCCATAGCGACGCGCCGCCGCCGCCACCGCAAGCGGCGCGAAAAACGCACACTCCAGAAACACATCACGCGTATCCGGTTGAACACCGCTGCGTTCACCGCCCATGACGCCGGCGATGGCGACCGGCCCGCGGGAATCAGCAATCAACAGCGTGTCGGCGTCCAGCTGCACCTGCTCACCGTCGAGCAGGGTCAGGGTTTCGCCGGAAGCCGCGCGGCGAACGTCGATCCCACCGGTGAGCTGTGCCAGGTCGAACGCGTGCATCGGCTGGCCCAGTTCAAGCATCACGAAGTTGGTGATATCAACCACCGGATCGATCGCACGCAGCCCCGAGCGGCGCAGCTTCTCCTTCATCCACAAGGGTGTGGGGCGCGTTGTGTCAACGCCGCGAATAACACGTCCCAGATAGCGCGGGCAGCCAGCCGGGTCATCGAGTTGCACGGGAAATTCGTCGTCGTGCGCTGCCTTCTGAGGCGTCGGCACCGGCGGATGGAAATCCATGCGGTTCAACACCGCGACTTCTCTAGCGATGCCCAGCACGCTCAAGCAATCCCCTCGGTTCGGAGTCAGATCGAGGTCCATGCAGAAGTCGTCCAGTGCCAGCGCAACCCGCAGGTCCTCCCCGACCAGCGCACCGTCAGCGAGCTCCATGATGCCGTCGGCGTCGTCACCGAGACGCAGCTCAGCCGCACTGCAAAGCATGCCGTGCGACTCGACCCCATGCAGGCTGGCTGTGTCGATTCGAAAATCTTCAGGCAGCAGCGCACCCACGCGCGCAAATGCGGTCTTCATGCCCGCACGTACGTTGGGTGCACCACAGACGACGCGAACGGTCGCAGTACCGTCGGACACCTCGCAGACCGACAGCTTGTCTGCTTCGGGATGCCGATCCACGGACAGCACCTCACCTACACACACGCCCGAAAATTCCGGCGCCGCCGGTTCCACGCCCTTGACCTCGACACCCGCCATGGTCAGTTGTTCCCACAGCGCTTCGCTCTCCAGCGGCGGGTCAACCCATTCGCGCAGCCAGGATTCACTCAACTTCATCTCGTTTGATCCTCGGGTGTCCTGTCCGCCTCATTCGTTGTATTTCGGCGAATGAGTCGGACAGGACACTAGTTGAACTGAGCCAGAAACCGGACGTCGTTTTCGAAGAACAGACGCAGGTCGTCCACCCGATAGAACAACATCGACAGGCGGTCGGCGCCGAAACCGAATGCGAATCCGCTGTAACGCTCCGGATCGATCCCCGACATGGACAGCACGTTGGGATGCACCATTCCGCAGCCCATCACTTCGATCCAGCCGGTTTGACTGCAGGTACGGCAACCTTCACCTCGACACTGGACGCATTCCACATCGACTTCAGCAGACGGTTCCGTGAAGGGGAAATAAGAGGCCCGGAACCGTACCGCAAGATCCTTCTCGAAGAAGCGCTGCACGAAGTCGATCACGGTTCCTTTCAGATCCGCAAAACTGATCCCCTCATCAACGACCAGACCTTCCACCTGGTGAAACATCGGGGTGTGGGTGATGTCGGAGTCACGCCGGTAGACCCGGCCCGGACAGATCACCCGGATGGGCGGCTGGCCGGATTCCATGACGCGCACCTGAACCGGCGAGGTGTGGGTACGCAGTACTTTGCCATCGTCCACATAGAAGGTATCGTGCATGGCCCGCGCGGGATGATGCGGCGGTAGGTTCAATGCTTCGAAGTTGTGATAGTCGTCTTCGATCTCCGGGCCTTCCACCACCTCGTAGCCGGCGCCGACGAAAATATCCTCGATTCGCTGCAGCACCTGGGTCACTGGATGCAGCCCGCCCTGGTCCTGACGACGCCCCGGTAGCGTGACATCGACCGTCTCTTCACTGAGCGATTCGGTCAGTTGCTCCGCGGAGAGCTGTCGTGCGCGCGCGTCGATCCAGGATTGAACCTGTTGTTTGGCGTCGTTGATGAGCGCCCCGGCCTGTGGACGCTCGGCGGGATCGAGGTCACCGAGGGATCTGAGCAATCCGGTCAAGGCGCCCTTCTTACCGAGAAACACAACGCGCGCTTCATCGAGAGCCCGGGTATCGGCCGCGGCATCAATCGCCGCGCCGGCCTGGCCCAGTATGTCTTCTACGCTGTCCATTCGAGATTCGCTCCAAAAAAAAGGGGAAGAGCCTTGGCCTTCCCCTCGTTCTGGTTTACATACCGTCAGGTCCGGAAAGGCTTACGCGGGCAGGCCTCCAGAAGACAACGATATAAAACGATTTGGTAGCTTACGCCGCCTGCGCTTGTTCCCCGAGTGCCGCTCTGGCTTGCTCGGCAAGAACCGCGAAGACTTCCTTCTCGTTCATCGCCAGATCGGCCAGCACGCGTCGGTCGATCTCGATCGCCGCCTTCTTGAGACCGGCGATAAATCGGCTGTAGCTCAACCCGTGCTCACGCGCGGCCGCGTTGATCCGGATGATCCACAGCGAACGAAACTGGCGCTTGCGTTGCCGACGGTCGCGGTACGCATATTGACCGGCCTTGATGACCGCCTGTTTGGCAACTTTGAAGGTACGACTGCGAGCGCCATAGTATCCCTTGGCCTGTTTGAGAACCTTTTTTCGGCGCTGGCGGGCCACCACACCCCGTTTTACACGCGGCATATCAAATCCTCCTAGCGCGCTTTTTTCGGCAGTAAGCGGTCGATCATCGAGACTTCCGCGGGGGCCACTTCCTTAAGCCCACGCGCCTGACGCTTCCGCTTGGGCGCCTTCTTCGACAACATGTGATTTCTAAGCGAGCAACGGTGCTTGTACCCTTTCGCCGTCCGACGAAAGCGCTTGGCCGCGCCGCGATTGGTCTTCATTTTCGGCATGTTGCCTGATACTCCGCGATTACCGTCTGCGCGTCCCGACCCATCCAGGGTCTTCGCCGCGACGTATGTCCGATCTATTGCTTCTTTTTTCTCGGGGCCAGGACCATGGTCATCTGGCGACCTTCGAACTTCGGCTCGGTCTCCATGACCGCAATCTCGTCCAGGTCTGCCTCGATTCGCTTCATGAGATTCATACCGATCTCAGGATGCACCACCTCGCGACCTCTGAATCGCAAGGACACCTTGGCCTTGTCTCCAACACTCAGGAAGCGAACCAGGTTGCGCAATTTGATCTGATAATCGCCTTCCTCCGTCCCGGGACGGAACTTCATCTCTTTGACCTGGGTCTGCTTCTGCTTCTTTCGCTGCGCGGCTTTCACCTTCTTCAGCTCAAACAGATGCTTTCCATAGTCCATCACCTTGCACACCGGCGGCTCGGCATCCGGCGCGATCAACACCAGATCCAGACCTGCTTGCTGTGCGTGACTCAGGGCATCCTCCCGTGACACGATGCCGGCTTGTTCTCCGTCGGCACCAATCAAGCGCACTGGCGAATGGGTAATGTCATCGTTGATGACTGCCCGTTCGACGCGCGCTTTTGCTCCTGCTCTCTTAATAGGCGGAACTCCACAAATAACGAAAGACAGGCCAACCGCCCCCCTCGTCCTCGGGAGGCGATTCGGCCACCTAATTCAGCGTTCCAGACGGCGCTGCCGCTGTTCGGAATGCCGCCGGAAATCCAAGTGCGCGGATTCTACTGGCACTGGATAGGCAACACAAGCCTTCGGCAAGCCTTCCGGCAAGCCTTGCGGCGAGCCCCAGTCGCAGCTAAGCCTTTGTCGGGAAAGAACAAATCAGGTGGCCGCCGATTCGATTGAATCGCCGCATGGCCGGTGGTAAGTTACGCCGCCCCAGGCGCGTAGCTCAGTTGGTTAGAGCGCTACCTTGACATGGTAGAGGTCGTTGGTTCGACTCCAATCGCGCCTACCAAATACCCCTGCTCAGTCGGCCTCGGCATCCTGTGGCGACATCGTCACCGCGATGAAACGCTCCAGGGCGGCTTCCGCCTGATCCCGGCGGATAAAGGGTCCAATGTCGATGTGCTCCCGGGTCGCAAAGTACCACTGTCCGTTGCCCGAGAAGAATCGATTCGAGCGGAACAGCTGTCGCTCGTCCTGGTCCGTACTCCTTTTCATTGCGGCTCCTCGTCGTTCCCTGACGAGTGCCCGACTCCCGCGGCGATGGTACACCCTTTATATGCACTTCATACCCGCTTCGAGTACGAAGTACCTCGGGAACTCCGGGTACAATGAACCTTGGACGTGAGGGGGGAGCAACAACCCAGGGGAGGGACGCCATGCTCAAGATCGATGCCGACGGTCACGTCACCGAGCCACGTTCGGTGTGGACCGACTATGTCGAATCCGACTACCGCGACGAAATTCTGCAACTGCGAACCGATCAACACAGCTACGAAGAGTTCTGGGCCGACGGCCGCAGTCTGGGCGGCAATCCGGCCCAGGCCTGCATTCCCGGCCAGTACGCCACGCCCGATGACGAACTGACCTGGGATGATATCCTGCCTGGCGGGTACGACCCCGATGCGCGGGTCGCCGTGCTCGACGAAGAAGGCCTCGATCTTGCGCTGATGTTTCCATCGGTCTACCTGCTGAACGGCGATGTACAGACCGCTGACAGTGCGGCGGCAACCTGCCGGGCCTACAACAACTGGATGTCGGATTTCGCCGGCGCATCCGAACGGCTGTTCGGCATGGGCATCGTGCCGATGCAATGCCCCGACGCCGCGGTCACCGAAGTGAAGCGCCTGCGCGGTCTGGGACTGTCCGGATTTACGATCCGGCCCGAGCGTTACAATGGCCTGGCGCTGTACGACGAACACTGCGATCCCATCTGGGCCGCGGCCCAGGCGGACGGACTGTCGGTCGGTGTACATGGAAGCTTCGGCACGCGGATGGAAAGTTTTGCGACCCAGCGGTACGAAAATCCCTTCTTCACTCACATGATCTGCCACCCCTTCGAGCAGATGGCAGCGGTGTTGGATTTCGTCGGCGGCGGCGTGCTGAGCCGCTTCCCAGAGCTACGGGTCGGTTTCTTCGAGTCGGGACTCGGCTGGCTACCCTACTGGCTGGGCCGTCTGGAGGAACACTATGAAGTGATGGGACACCACACCCCCTGGCTGACCCGCTCGCCGACGGAGATATTCCGCGAGCAGTGCTTCGTGACCATGGAAGCCGACGAAGGGCCGGCGTTGTCCAACATCTGCGCCATGGGTTTGACGGACTGTGTCATGTGGGGCTCGGACTACCCCCACTTCGACTGCACCTATCCTGGCGCACTTGCGGAACTCGAAGAAACACTGAACGCGTTCTCTGGCGATCAGCGAACTGCGGTTCTGGAACGCAACCCCGGACGGTTTCTGGGACTCTAAATCATGCCTCGGCGTGGCGCGCGGTGCGCTTCTCCCGAGCTTTCCGATAGCCAATGATAAATTCGACGTAGGCATCGAGGGGCAAGGCCTTCGAGACGCCATAGCCCTGGATGAAGTCACAACCATATTCGCGCAGCAACTCGATCTGCTGACGCGTTTCGGCACCTTCCGCAACAACGACTTTGTCTAGCGCACGAGCAATCTGAATGATGTTCTTAGTCAGCTCACGCGAGGTTTTCGAGTCGCCGATAGCCACCACGAACGACCGGTCGATCTTGATGATGTCGAGCGGCAGATGACGCAGCAGGTTCAGCGACGAAAACCCCGTGCCAAAATCGTCCAGTGCAATCACCACGCCGGCTTCTCGTAGGGCATTGAGCTCATCCGCCACCAGGGGGGTATCGTGGATGAACAACGACTCGGTGACCTCCACCTCGAACCGCGCGGGATTGCCACCATGCGTGCTCAGCGTATCCAGGAATCGCCGCGCATAGTCACCGGCCAGAATTTCCTTGGTGGAGGCATTCACGGCAATTCGACGAACCTCGATACCCTTGTTCTTAAGATGCTCGATCGCGAGAACCGCAGTGCGAAGAACCATCGGCCCGATCTCGTGAATCAAGCCGGTCTCTTCGGCGATGGGAATGAAACGGTTCGGACCGACAAATCCCAACTCCGCATGATTCCAGCGCAGCAAGGCTTCACAGGAGTCGATTACGCCGCTAGCCAGGTGCATTTTCGGCTGGTAGTACACTTCCAGCTGATCTTCGCGCAGCGCCTTGCGCAGTGCAGACTCCAGCTTGACGCGTTGGCGGGTCGCTTCGTTCAATTGCTGGTCGTAAAAGGCAAACGTACCACCGCCCATTTCCTTGGCCCGGTACATCGCAGCGTCCGCGCGCATCAGCAGTTTTTCGACGGATGTCCCTTCGCCGGGAAACACGGACACACCGATCGAGGCATTCACTGAGTGCTCGATGCGATCAACCAACACCGGCTTGCCTATCTCGGCGATCAAGCGCTTGCACAATGTGGCGATCTCAGATTCGTCCTGGAATCGATGCACGATGATGGCGAACTCGTCCCCGCCCAGCCGCGCCAGGGTATCGCTGGAGCGCAGGCAATCGTACAGCCGTCCTGCGATCTTCAGCAGAAGCTTGTCGCCGGCTTTGTGGCCTTCGGTATCGTTGACCTGCTTGAAGCGGTCCAGGTCGATGAACAACAGCGCCCCCCGTGTGTCGTCGCGCTGAGCCTGCAGCAACGCATGACTCAAACGATCCTCGAAGGCATAGCGATTGATCAAGCTCGTCAACGGATCGAAGTGAGCCTGTCGATACAGCTCGACCGCCCGGTCGATATTGGTGATGGCGACCGACAGCCGATCACCGAGATCGCTCAAGCGTTTGAGCAGATCCGGCGCCAACGTTTTCGTGCCGGTCTTGATGATGAACACCCCGCTCAGCTGTTTCTCGATGTACAACGGCAACCAGTGGTCGAACGTCTCACCCGCATCACGCAGCGCGTTCAGCAATTCGTCGATGTCGCTGATCGAGCCCTCGAACTCTGCAATCTGCGGAAGCTCCCGGGTCACCAGCTCCTCGTCTACCAGACTGTAGGACCAGTACGCGCCGTCTTCGTGACGGCGCCACAACACGGCCCCGACTTCCACGCCGCAGCTCGATAGAATGGTTGCGACGATCGCGTCCGGCTCCGAGGCGGAGAGAATCATCCGGTCAATTTCGGCAAGCGTAGTCATCGTATGAAACGAATCTTCGAGGCGTTCTGTCATCTGATTGAACGAATGCGCCAACGACTCGAACTCGTCGCGGCTTTCAACCTTCACCCGATGACTGTAATCCCCAATTTCGATCTTCCGCGTCGCCGCTTGCAACGCCGACAACGGTTTCAACCAATGGCGCACGAAGCGCATCGCTACGAGCGTCGAGATCAAGCAGATGAGTGCGATCGACAGCGGCACGACGACGGCAAGCAGCCGCGGCGAACTCAAGGCGACATCGCGCTTCTGTACCGATTGCACATTGAGCGTGAAATCGACCTGGTAACTTTCTTCCAGGCCCAGCCGCGCAGTGGCCACGAGCACGTCCGCGTCCGCCACGTTCTCAAATCCACAACGATACTCAACGTCGCCCGCATACACGCAGGTGTGCGCGCCGTACTGCGATTCGCCTAAGTCTCGCCGGACTCGCTCCAGATCGAGCCGGAACCACACCCGGCGCTGGTCAACAGGAATTCCCAACCAGAACGCGCCCGAGTCAAACGAGATTGCAGACACTCTCCGCGAGTCCATCGCTGCTGCGGAAACATGGACGTCCAGGACCTGGGGTAACTGCGTTGCCCAGGAGCCAACATCAGGGTTCATGTCCAGCATTATTCGAAGTTCAATCTCGAGCGTTCTCAGCCGATCCAGCAGCTCATCAGCGTAGATCGCCGTCATCACGTCGAGCTGCGCCTGGGCGCGTTGCAGTGCCTGTCGCTCGATTTCGCGCACGCCGACGTATCCGAGCACCGTCAGTGGAACCAGGGTGAGCAGGAAGAACGCGAGTAAGACTCGTCGTTCCACGCGGTTGCTCAACATTTGATTCTTGCGGCCGATTCCCTTCATCACGACAGAGCGCGCGTGCGTCCTTCTTACACAACCGTGGATTGCACCACGTTCGCCCAGCTAACGCCGCGATCTGTCCCACGTTTACCCACCCAGTAGGCGTAGCCGGGGTGATGGGTGTCACACTTCCGAACGCGGGCAGCGCGGGGACTGGCCACCAGGTCCGTGTTGCATCCGCGTCGCGTCCGTGTTGAATTGTCGCGAGAGGGGTGCTGTTATCGACCCCGAGCCCAGAGGAGCCCCATCGTGTCCAGCAATCTAATGATCGGTCGCCGGCGTTTCGTACAATATCTGGCAATGCTCGGCGTCGGGGGTCAGGCACTGCTCCGGTCAGGCAACCTTTCCGCAGCAATCGCCGAAGCCAAGGACGCGGTCTCCAGCGCGCCCTGGCCCGAGATGACGTATCGCACCTTGGGCCGTACCGGGTTCAGCGCCAGCCGGCTGGTGTTCGGCTGCGGTGCCGCGCTATCGAAGCGTCCTGCAGACGACCTTTTGAACGCCGCATTCGACGCTGGTGTCAACGTCTTCGACGTGGGCACCAGCCGCTACTACGATGACGCCGAACGCAACCTCGCACCATTCCTGAAACGGCGCCGGGATGAGGTATTCCTCATCTCCAAGGCCATGTTGCCTCTGGAAGTCGGACCGGATGAAACCGTGAGCGTCGCAGACGCGCGTAGCGCCGCTGCCGCCTGGCTGAAACTGATGGACGAAAGCCTGCGCGAACTGCAGGTTGATCATGTGGATGCGTACTACGTAATGGCTTCCCACAATCCCTCACTGGTCGCCAGCGAAGAGATGTACGGGGCATTCTCGAAGGCCAAAGCCGCGGGCAAAGTGTCGCACCTGGGACTCAGTACCCACCAGAATGCCCAGCGGGTGCTGGAAATGGCCATCGAGACCGGCTGGTACAACCTTGCGACGATCGCGATCACGCCCGGCGGGTGGTACGACTGGGCCGACCGCACGATCCTGGAGGGATCACCCCCGATGGTGGAACTGCAACCCTTGCTGGATCGCGCGCGAGCGGCCGGAATAGGACTAATCGGCATGAAAGCGGGTCGCTTCCTGGCAGGCCGACGATTTTTCGGCTGGGGCAACCCCAGCGCGTTCGATGAATATTACGACGACGCACTGCTGGCCTCCGAGCTATCAGCCTTCCAACGCAGCTACGCCTTCGTCCTGGCCCATGGGCTCGACTGTGTGAACGCCGACATGCAGCACCACGCCCACCTCAAAGAGAACTTCGTCGCCGCCGCGACCTCCCACGAAATCTTCGCCTAACGAATTGGACATCCACCAAAGTTTAGGACACCCATTAGCGAATTGGACATCCATCAAAGTTTAGGACACCCATCGGTGTCCTCCATGGGTGTCCCGAAAGATGATGGATGTCCAATTCTTTGATCACTCTGGAATTCCGGGTACGGGCACGGGTATGGTGGCGAGCTGAAAGCGCCAAATGACCCCGGAGACCCATATATGACGCTCATTCTCGAAGGCGCCATCGCAAATGGCATGACCGTCGCCTATCACGCGTCGCAGCAACCCGACCGCGCGGCCATCGTCTCCGAGTACGGCCGACGCACCTTTGAAGAACTCAACGCCAATGCCAACCGGCTGGTGCGCGCCCTGCGCCGCGAAGGCATCGGCGACGGCGACTCGGTCGCGATCGTCGCACGCAATCGACCGGAGTTCATCGAAACGCTTTGCGCGGCAGATCGGACGGGCATCCGGTTTACCCCGATCAACTTTCACCTGAAAGCGGACGAGATCGGCTACATCGTGGACAATTGCGAAGCGAAGGCGTTCATCGCCGATGCCAGCCTCGGCGAGACCCCAGCGGAAGCACTGAGTCTCGCACCCAAGGTACGACTCGCGCTGGCAACCGGTGGCAACATCGGCGGGTTCTCCAGCTATCCCGACGCCATCGACGGCGAGAGCGCATCGGACATAGACGATCCGTCCCTCGGCTCGCGCATGCTCTACACCTCCGGCACGACCGGCCGGCCCAAAGGCGTTTACCGTAAGGATCGTGACCCGACTCCGCCGCAATGGGAGGGAACGCTCAGCAACTATCGCCCGGGCGAGGATATGGAGCTGTGCACCGGCCCCGCCTACCACGCGGCGCCGCTGCTGATCGACATCATCCAGCCGCTGGTCTCAGGCGTCGGGGTGGTGATGATGGACCGATGGGATGCCCAGGAGACCCTGCGGCTGATCCACGAGCACGGCATCACGCACACGCACATGGTCGCGACGATGTTCCACCGGCTGCTGCAACTTCCCGATGAGGTCAGGCATGCCTATGACCTGGACAGTCTGCGGCTACTGATTCACGGCGCAGCGCCCTGCCCCGTGCACATCAAGCGCGCGCTGATCGAGTGGCTCGGTCCGATCGTCTGGGAGTACTACGCCGCGACCGAAGGAGGTGGCGGGTTCATCGTCGGCTCGGAGGAATGGCTCAGCAAACCCGGCACTGTGGGACGCCCGGGACCTGATTTCGACAACAAAATTCTCGATGACAAGGGCGATGAAGTGGCACCCGGCGCCATCGGTACCATTTACATGCGCGCGCCGAATCGAGGTCGCTTCGAGTACTACAAAGATGCCGACAAAACCGACAGCACCTACCTGGGTGAATATTTCACTCTGGGTGACATGGGTTACTTCGACGAGGACGGCTACCTTTTTCTGACCGGCCGCACAGCCGACCTCATTATTTCCGGCGGCGTGAATGTCTACCCGCAGGAAGTCGACAACGAGCTATTGAAGCATGGTGCGGTGCAGGACGTGTGCACCATCGGCATTCCCAACGACGAGTGGGGTGAAGAAGTGCGCTCGGTCGTGCAATTGCGTGCCGGGCACCGGCCCAGCGATGCATTAGCGGCCGAACTGATCGAGTGGGCTCGGGAGCAACTGCCCGGCTTCAAATGCCCGCGCAAGATCGACTTCGCAGAGGAACTGCCACGCACTCAGGCTGGCAAAATCCAACGCCGCCTGGTACGGGAACCCTACTGGGTGAATGCCGATGCCTAAGGGTTCGGCGCCGCCCGGACAACCTCCCGGTGAACGTTGATGCCGAACGCGATCGTCAAGCGCTACCCGGCGTTCGGCTATCCGCTGTACCGACGCTGGTGGACTGCCTCGTTCTGCTCCGTGGGCGCAACTCAGCTGGTGACCCTGGGCATGGGTTGGCTCGTCTACCAACTATCGGGGTCTGCGATGGACCTCGGAATTCTGGGTGCCGCCGCCGCAATTCCGAACGTGGCCGTGTCACTGTTCGGCGGCGCGTTGGCCGACCGGTTCGACCAACGCCGCATTCTGATCCTCACGACTGCGCTGTTCGCCGGGCTGCTTCTGCTGCTGGCGCTGCTTGACTACACCGGCGTCGTCAGGGTGTGGCAGGTCTGGTTGATTGCCGGGCTGATCGCCCTGATTCAGGGCATCGACTGGCCTGCCCGCCAGTCCTTGTATCCGCATCTGATCGAGCGCGATAGCATGCTCAGTGCGGTGGCGTTGAACTCCTTTCTCTGGCAGTCCACGCGCATGTTGATGCCGGCCCTGGGGGGTTTGCTGATTGCAATCGCCGACACCTGGTTGATCTTCAAACTTGCCGCCGTCGGGTTCCTCTACATGCTCTACGTCATCGTTGGGCTGCGCGTCGAGCTGCCCATCGAACGTTCCGAGTCGACCTTGCGCCAGGTGGCCACCGGTATCCGCTTCATACTCGAAACACCGGTGTTCAAGTGGCTGATTGCACTGTCCTTCTCGACCATGTTTTTCGTCTGGGCCTACATGCAGTTGATGCCCGCGTATGCGGACCTCCTCGGCGCCGGTGAGACCGGCTACGGTATGCTGCTGTCCGCCACCGGGCTGGGTTCGGTGCTGGGCACCCTGCTGATCGGTGCGTTTCCAGCGGGCAAGCGTCTGGGCACCGTCATCCTGGGAGGCGCATTGTTGTCGGCGTTGGTGATGTACGGCTTCGCAGTGATGCTGCTGGTGCCCAGTTACTACGGCGCATTGGGCTTCGCCACGCTCGGCTCAGCTTGCAGCGCCGCCTTCATGATCAATGCGCTGACGGTCTTGCAGTTGGAAGTTCCCGACAAGCTGCGAGGCCGCGTGATGGGTATCCACGCCATGACCTACAGCATGATGCCGTTAGGGGGTCTGGTGCTCGGCGCGATGACCGACCGTATCGGCGCGACGGCCGCATTGAGTGCAAGCGTGAGCGCATTTCTACTGATCCTGTTGATTGTCAGCTTGACCCAACCCGTGCTGCACCGGCTCGACGGCCGTACCTTTCAGCCCGAGCAACCCGGGGCGGCTTCATGAAAACTCTGTCGATGTATGAAGAAACGACCATCGGCTGGGACGAACACACGCCACCCAACGAAACGGTCGATGCCGACGGCAATCCCTTCCCCAGCGACCGTGGATTCGGCGTTCCGGATCTACGCGCACCGAAACGGCGCGTGTACGACGATCCGGACGTTCAGCGATTGCGTGATCATTTGCGCCAACACACTGGCATCCGTGGCCTGGAGATCTGCACTCCCCAGGAGGTTGATCGAATTGCGCGGATATTCCACCGGGACGGTTTCGTCGTGGTGCGGGATCTCCTGAACACGGAGCAATTGAATCGCTTCCGTGAAGGCTGTGCCCGGGTGCTCGCACAGATACTCGAGATTGGCGGCACGGATGGGCGCAAATACATGACCGAAACCGGACGATTGCCGCATCGCTACAGCTACGGCACCAGCTCAGCCTCGCGGCAACTGATGCACGATCCGGTCTGGGCATCCATGATCGACCTCCCCACCACCACACCGATTCTGACCGGGATCTTTGGCTCGGCCGACTACCGGGTAATCGGCGGCGGTGGTGATCTTTGCCTGCCGGGCGCTATCGAATATCAGCATCTGCACGCCGATGGGGCCGAGGCGCAGGTGATTCCGGAGGGAAGAGTGCTGCAAGCAGAGCTGCTGGGGGTCAACGTCAAGCACGCTGAAGCCGACTCAGCGCTCGACCTGCACACTCAGCGGCTGATCATGGAGTTGACCCCGCCGCGTGTGACCATCAATTTGCTGATGTCTGATTCAACCTGGGAAAACGGCCCGATTCGACAGATTCCAGGTACGCATACCTCCAGACAAGCGCCGCCCACACCGGAAGACGAACCGGAATGGATGCGACTCTCTACCCTGGTGGGCGCCCCTGCCGGGGCCGGAGTCATTCGGGACAATCGCGCCTGGCACGGGGCAACGCCTAACCTCAGCCGAGAAATTCGGGCCATGCCCAACATCGAATACGTACCACCCTGGGCCCCCGAGCAACACAGCCGCAAGACCATGCCCCACGAGATCTGGAAAACCCTGTCGCCTCATGCTCAACGCATCTGTCGCCTGATCAAGGCAGACCCTGGCATCTGGCCTGCCGGCGCGGGGGAAATGCATCCGTTGGCCAACAAGCGCAAGGCGCTGTACAAGAAAGGCAAAGCGCTGAACGAAAGTACGCGCTAGCGAAGAGGAAGAACATGTTTGGATCGCAACTGCACAACCAACGAACCAGTTGGAACGCGATTCTCGCAACGCTCCAGATGATGGAGTCCGGGCGCTGGACCAACGCCTGGTTCTTCGATCATTTCATTCCGCCCTGGGGTTTCACGGCTGAGGTGCGCGATCACGATGGGTTCGATACTTTCGAAGGCTGGTCGCTGCTGTGTGCCGCCGCCGCCGCGACATCCCGGCTGAAACTCGGAGTGCTCGTCACCGGCAACACCTACCGCAATCCGGCGCTGCTCGCCAAGATGGTGGCGACGGTGGATCACATCTCCAATGGCCGTGCGATCCTCGGCATTGGCGCCGGCTGGAACATACGCGAGCACGAAGCCTACGGCTGGGACTTTCCGTCCATGCGGGAGCGTTCCGACCGCCTCGAAGAAGCCTGTGCGCTGATCAAGACACTGTTTAGCGCCGACGGGCTGGTCGATTTCGAGGGGCGATACTATCGACTCCAACAGGCGCCGTTCGCGCCGAAGTGCGTGCAGATACCGCACGTGCCGATCATGGTCGGTGGCATGGGGGAGAAACGTACACTGAAGACGCTGGCGATGTACGGCGACATCATGAACGTCATGGTGGGACCCGACGAGGTGAAGCGCCTGTCGGGCGTGCTCGAGCAGCATGGTGAAATCGTTGGCCGCGATCCTGGCGAAATTGCACGTACCGTGCACGTGCCCATGCGCATCGAGAACGACGAGGTAAAGGCGGCGCGCCTGCGCAACGGCCGTGACTGGATGATGATCGGCCCGAAGAATTACGTCATCGATCGGGCCGCGGATTTCATCGAGGCGGGTGTCACCGGATTCGGGTTGCAATCCATCCCCAACAAACCGGAAATCTACGACGAGCTCGACCGCGAAGTTTTATCCGCCTTCGACTGACATGCAAAGATTTGGACATCCATCATCTTTCGGGACACCCATGAATTGATGGGTGTCCTGAACTTTGATGGATGTCCAAATCTGTCCTGGGTGTCCTAAACTTTGATGGATGTCCAGATTTGAGAGGGAAATATGCAATTTGGTGTGCAGGTCAATGTCTATCGGACCGGTTGGGACGCCGTGCGTGCGTCCGTGGACGCCATGGAGGCCGGCCCCTGGGACAGCCTATGGTTTGCCGACCACTTCATTCCTCCCGGGGCCGACCAGGAGCAGGAAGCCCTGACCGCCTTTGAGGGCCTGACCGGCATTGCCATGGCGGCGGGAATGACCCGGAAGCTGCGCCTGGGCAATCTCGTGCTGGGCAACACGTACCGGAATCCCGCCCACGTGGCCAAGATCGCCGGGACCATCGATACCATGAGTGGCGGCCGCTTTACCCTGGCCATCGGCGCTGGTTGGTATGAACGGGAACACGCGGCGTACGGGTGGGCATTCCCCTCCATGAAGGAGCGTCAGGATCGCTTGGAGGAGGCCTGCGAACTCATTCGATTGCTGATCAGGAACGACCACCCGGTCGATTATCGAGGCCAGTACTATCAGTTGGATCAGGCGCGGCTATCACCGGGCAGCCACGGCGAGCCGATCCCGATTATGGTCGGTGGCACAGGTGAAAAGCGAACCCTGCGCACGCTGGCGCGCTACGGCGACGTGATGAACCTGGATGGCTGGGCCGGCGGCGGCATGGCCCTGGAGTACTACCAGCACAAGGCCGGCGTGTTGGAGCGCCATTGCGAAGACGCGGACAGAGACCCTGCGGAGATCCGCCGGACGCTACTGATGCCCTGCTACCTCACCGAGGACAAGGCCCTGATCGAGCGGGTCGTAAAATCACTCGGTCCCGGCAGCGTGGCCGGCCCGAGGCAGTATGTGATCGACCGGATCGGCGAGTTTGCGAACGCGGGCATTGCCGAGATCATCTTCGGGGGCATTCCCTCAGGCGACCTCGATCGCCTGCACCAGTTCGAAGAGGAGATCGTGAGCGTCTACCAGGACCCTGCCGCCTCCTAGTCGCTGGTCCAGCGTGTCGCCCCTTCCTCGCGTAGCTGTCGTTTGAACAGCTTGCCCGACGCGATCCGCGGCAACGGTTCGTCTGAGACGTGCAGGTAACGCGGGATTTCGAACCGGGCCAGGCGCGGCTCGAGAAAGGCCCGCAACTCCGCCTCGTCGATGCGATCGCGCGCGTAGACCGTCGCACCCACCTCTTCTCCAAGGCGCGCATCCGGCACCGCATACACGCTGGCCTCGACCACCGCGGGATGCTCCAGCAGCGCGGCTTCAACCGCGCCGCAACCAATGTTCTCACCACCGCGGATGACGAGGTCTTTGATGCGGTCCACGATGAACAAGTAGCCTTCCGCATCAAGATAGGCGACATCGCCGGTGCGCAACCAGCCATCGACGAACACCTCGGCGTTGGCGTCGGGCCGGTTCCAGTAGCCGCGGATGACCGAGGTGCCGCGTATCTGCAGCTCACCGCGTTCTCCCTGAGGAAGTTCCTTCCCGGAATCGTCCACGACACGCAGGTCCAACACCGCAGAGCAACGACCGGAGCTCTCCGGACGATCCAGATAATCCTGGCCGCCAATACCCGTGCCGATGGCATTGGTCTCGGTCATGCCCCAGCCGGTGTTCGGGATGGCGTTGGAAAACGTGCGATCGATACCGCGCACCTGCTCAGGCGCGCGCGGCGCCCCACCTCCGCCAACCGTCGCCAGCGAGCTCAAATCACAGTTCGAACCACGCGCATACTCGACCAGATCACCCGTCATGGCCGCGGGCGCGACGAATGACGACACCCGTTCGCGCGCGACCAACTCGGCCGCTTTCGCAACATCCCAACGGTACATCGACACGATACGCCGCTGGGCGCGGTACGACGCCAGGTACACCGCGTGCGATCCCGTGGCGTGAAACAGGGGAACTGCAAGCAACGCCACCGGTTGCTGTTCCGGTACGGGGAATTCGATCCCCTGCAACAGCGCGGCCGCGCGCGCGTCCAGTTCCCAGGACAGCAATGCCGTGATGAGGTTTCGATGGCACGACACCGCGCCCTTCGGGTGCCCGGTTGAACCCGAGGTGTAAATGATCGTCGCGTCATCCTCGGGTCGCACATCGACCGCGGGCATGTCCGTAGCCGCGATCCCCTCCAGCGCCTCGTCGAGATCGCGCACACCTTCGGCGAGCGGTTGCCGCGCTCGCACCGCGAGCACCGACAGCTCCGGTCGCGGCTCGGGACAGGCCGCGAATCGATCCAGCCGTTCCTGATCCGCAAACAGCACTTTGGCACCACTGTCTTGCAGGCCGTAGGCCATCTCGTCCGGTTGCCACATCGCATTCATGGCGACCGCGACGCCGCCAATGGAGGTCACCGCCGAGAACGCCATGATCCATTCAGGGTAGTTGCGCATGGAAATCGCAACACGATCGCCTTTCTCAATGCCGTAATCATCGATCAACAGGTGACCGATGCGACACGCCTGTTGCCACACATCCTCGAAGCTCAAGCGTTCGTCTTCGTAGACGATGAACGGCAAGTCGCTGCGGTTGTCGTGGTACAGATCGCGCAGCGTGCCCGGCGCATTGCGGAACGCACGGCACGGGCGACCGTACAGCTCGATCTCCTCGAGTTCGTAGGCTTCACCCGGTGCGGTCAGTGCCGCAAGTGCCTGCTCCCGATTCATCGGCAACGTACGCGCTACCCCTGGTGGCGCAGTACCTGACCGGCGCGCACGCCGGTGTGCTCACCGTCCATCACATTGATCTGACCGTTGACGAGGGTCGCCTTGTAGCCCGTGGAACGCTGAATGTAGCGCGGCGCGCCGCCCGGGAAATCGTGCACCAGTTCCGGCTGCAGCTCGGCCACCGACTCGAAGTCGAAGACGTTTACGTCGGCCCGCATGCCGGGTGCCAGAATGCCACGATCGCTCAGTCCGAGAACGCGCGCCGGCCCCGAGGTCAATCGCCGGATGCCTTCTCCCATGCTGTAGAGCCGCCTTTCACGCATCCAGTAGGACAGCACGAAGGTACTCCAGCCCGCATCCATGATCTGCGAGACGTGTGCCCCGGCATCTCCGAGGCCAGGGAAGATGTGGTCGTTCTTGATCAGATCACCCAGCTCATCGAGGTTCTGGTTGAACATGCGCAGATTGAACAATGCCTTACCGCCGGTCTCG
>SMWF01000095.1 GCA_004357385.1 Gammaproteobacteria bacterium
CGACAGAAGCAGAAGCCGACACGCGAGGATGGGTGCAATTGTCCTGCCAAACATACAAAATCAATTCCGAAGAATCTACGGAATGGCGCAACGGCGACAAGACATCGAGGCGTTCGTGCGGCACCTCGTCGTCGAAGTTGAGGCCGCCGAGGCGGCGGGGATGACTGCGCCTCAAGCCATCGCCGCTCATTTCAACGCCACCGGCGTCACCACCCGCAAGGGCCGGCGCTGCGGCTTCGAGTGCTGTTAGCGCATCCGCCTCGGTAACGTGCTGACCGTTGATGTCATTCAGCATGCCGTCATAGGTCTCTGCCACGACCGGCATGGCCCAAAGGTGCTCAGCCTGCCAGGCGTCCGCATAGGTCTGGATCATCCACCGTGTTGCCGCGTGATGCACGATGCCGACGCTGTGGGAATTGGTGATGCAGATCGGCCCGACGAAATAACCGCCGTCGTGGATCCAGTGGGTCCCAGTCATCTCGCCGTTACCGTTCAACGCATACATCCCGGCCCAGACTGGTTGTGGCTCGGGCGTGCGTCCGAGCGGCAGGATCGCTGTGACTCCGGTGCGCACCGGGCCGTGACCCTGCATCAACGGGCCGTTGCCCTCGATCAGGGTGCGGTATCCGACCTCAACCCCCGGAACGTCGGTTATTGCGTTGTTGGGACCCGTCTCGCCCGGGAAGGGCAGCCCGAGATCGCGTCCTCGCGGTTTTGTCATCGAACTGCTCCCCTCAATGCCGCCGGCGAAAGTAGAGCCCGAGCGTTGCGATGGTGAACGATAACATCAGCATTATCGTTGCGATGGCATTGATCTCAGGTTTCACGCCACGCCGCAGCATGCCGTAGATAAAGACCGGCAGCGTCGTCGAGTCGACCCCAGAGATAAAATAGGTAATCACAAGGTCATCCATCGAGATGATGAAGGCCAGCAATGCGCCGCCGATCACGCCTGGCAGGATCTGGGGAAGGGTGATCCGGCGGAACGTTACCCACTCGTTCGCGCCGAGATCAGCCGAGGCCTGCTCCAGCGTATCGTCCATGCCCGCGAGCCGCGCGCTGACCACCACGAAGACATAGGAGATTAGGAAGGTGCAGTGCCCGATGATAATAGAGATCAGTCCCAGCGCCATGCCGAAGCTCACGAAAAATACTAACAGTGCGATGCCGAGAACGATGTCCGGCATCACCATCGGCATGTACAGGAGTCCCTGATAGAAGCGCTGTGCCCGGAAGCGGTAGCGATATAGCGCGAGCGCCGTCATAGTTCCAAGAACAGTCGAGATCGTGGTCGTGCTCGTTGCAACGATCAGGCTGTTCTGGACGGCTGCGAGCAATCGGTCGGTGGAATCGACATAGAGCGTCTGCTCGTTCAGTTGCGTCGGATAGCCAAAAATTGTCCAGTACCAGTCGAAAGTAAATCCAGACCAGATCATCATGTTGATCGGATTGGAGTTGAACGAATAAACCACTACCATCACGATCGGCGCGTAGATGAACAGGAGGAACAGCGCGCCGTGCACTGCCAGGACTCGCTTCACCCAGGTCCGCCTCATTGGTTTGCCCCCTGCCGGCCAATCTGCCTCAGATAGAAGATAATCAGCACAAACATCACGACCATGATCATCACCGAAAGGGCCGATCCAAACGGCCAGTTGCGCGCCGAAAGGAACTGCTGCTCGATCAAGTTACCGATCATCAGCACTTTCGCCCCGCCCAGGAGGTCGGGCACGATGAAGTTCCCAAGGCTGGGGATGAAAACCAGCACGGCTCCTGCGGCGATTCCGGGCAGCGTCAGAGGCAGGGTCACGCGGAAGAAGGTCTTGAGTGGGCTGCCGCCAAGATCGGAGGAGGCTTCGATCAGCGAGCGATCCAGCTTTTCGACGCTGGCATAGACTGGCAGGAACATGAAGGGCAGCAGGACATAGGCCATGCCGATCAGAACCGCCGTCTCCGTGAATATAATGTCGATCGGCTCGGAGATCAGGCCGAGGCCGATCAGGCTGGAGTTCAGGAAGCCGGTGGGGCGAAGTATCAGCACCCAGATGAAAAGGCGCACGACGAGGCTGACGAAGAATGGCAGCGTGGTCAGGAATACTAACAACGTGCGCCAGCGCGCCGAGAGGCCGCTGACCCAAAGCGCCGCCGGGTAGCAAATGACCAGCAAGATCACTACATTGGTCAGCGCGAGCCGCACTGAGCGCAGAAATATCGCCGCATAGACCGGGTCGAAGCTCTCCCACTCGCTATCGGCCCAGCCGAGGATGCGTCCATAGTTCAAATGGTAGAAGCTCCACTCGACTCCGCCGTAGAGCGCAGGTTCGAGGAAGCTGAAGACGATCATCACCGCCATCGGACCGATGAAGCAGGTCCCGAGGAACAGAGTCACCGGCCCGAGTAGGAGAGCGAGCCTGCGCCTGTCGCCCCTACGTGCCATCGTCGGCCCCTAGGATCAGGTGCGGCTGGTCGCGGCGATAGGCGAGGCGGACCAGTTCGCCAGGGGCGACTCTGCTTAGCGCCTGAGCGCCAGCCCCCGTCGGTGCTGCGGTGACGGTGGCCCCGTTCGCGAGGCAGCAGACGAATTTGCGCGACGCGCCCAAAAACACCGACTGCTTGAGGCGTACCTCAATGACGCCAAAAGCCGCATCAGGCGCCTCCGGTGCGGCCTCGAGATGTTCCGGACGCAAGAGTAGCGTCGCCACCTGGTTGACAGTTGTCCCGAGCGCCACGGCCAAGCGCAAACCATCACCGGTCACCAGAACTGGATCTTCGGTCGGCCCCTCGATCCGCCCCGAGAAAAGCGCGCCATCGCCGATGAACTCGGCTACAAACCGGGTTGCGGGTCGGTGATAGTGGGCCTCCGGCGTGCCCACCTGCTCAATCCGGCCCTTGTTCAGCACAGCGACTCGGTCAGACATGGTCAGCGCCTCTTCCTGGTCGTGTGTGACGAAGAGAAAGCTGATGCCGAGATCGTGCTGCAAGGTCTTGAGTTCCAACTGCATCGACTGGCGTAGGTTTCGGTCAAGCGCAGAAAGCGGTTCATCCAAAAGCAAAAGGCTGGGGCGGTTTATGATTGCGCGAGCCAGCGCCACCCGCTGGCGTTGGCCACCCGAGAGCTGGTCCGGTCGGCGGGGCTCGAAGCCGCCGAGGCCAATGCGTTCCAGCACCTCGCCAACACGCGTATTGCGCTGGCGACGCGGCACCCCCGCCACGTCGAGCCCGTATCCGACATTGTCGCCGACGCTCAGATGCGGGAACAGCGCGTAGTTCTGGAACACGGTGTTCACCGGGCGCCGGTGGGGCGGCACGGTGGTCATCGGCTCGCCGGCGATCAGCACCTCGCCGGCATCGAGCTCCTCCAATCCGCTTATCACGCGCAGCAAGGTCGTCTTGCCGCAGCCAGACGGGCCGAGAAGTGTCACGAACTCGCGCGGCTGGACTTTCAGCGACACGCCGTCCAGCGCCGTGATGACCCCACCTTCGGTCGCCGCGAAGCGCTTCACTGCCTCGCGCACCTCGGCGATCGGGGTCTGTTGGTTTCGCGCCTCTTCCTCCCCGCTCATCGCCACTATTCCGCCCTGCCGGATCGGCGGAGCGGGGCTGTCACTGCCGGGTCCATTACTGTGCGGTGCGCACCTTAGTCCAGACGCTATTGTATTTGCGCAGAGCTTCGCCGAGATCCTCGAAGATCTGCAGTTTCGCTATGACCTCGGGCGGCGGGTTGGTATTCGGGTTAGCCTTCAGCTCGGGCGGTAGCAGGTCGCGCGCCGGTACATTGGCGGTGCCGTTAACCTGCTGGATTGTGTTGAGTGCCGCTATCTCGGGCTGCATGTAGAACTCCATGAAGCGGATGGCGCTCTCCTTGTTCGGCGCGGTATCGAGGACGCAGATGTCCTCCTGGTACATGGTCGCGCCTTCTTCGGGGATCACGAAGCCGAGCTTGTCCGGCTCTTGGATCGTGTAGAGGGTGGCGCCGACATACCAGTGTGCCGCGGCGATATCGCCCGACTGGACGAGGGGCACAATGTCATAGGAGAAGGCCGAGATCTTGTCCGTGCGCTCGAGCAACCAGGCTTCGGCCTGCTTGAGCTCGTCGCTGTCGGTTGTGTTCACCGAATACCCAAGCTTGATCAGAGCGACCCCGATGGTTTCCCGCAGATCGTCGAGCATGGTTATCTTCTTGCCCTTATCGGGGAGCGCGAAGAAATCGTCCCAAGTCTTAATTTCGCCAGCTTCCGCCTTGTTGTAGAAGATCCCGACCGCACCCCAGGCGTAAGGCAGGCAGAACGAGCTCTCCGGGTCGACCTTGGAGCGCTTGTTGGCCGGGTCGATGTTCTCGAAGCCCTTCAGCGTGTTCACCTTGGCGTCGTACAGCAGACCCAACTTCTGCATGATGTCGCGCACGTGCACCGATGGGAAGACGATGTCGTAACCCGTCGCACCTGCCTGGATCTTGGCCAGCATTTCCTCATTGCTGCCATAGACGTCGAGCGTGACTTCGATGCCGGTATCCTCGGTGAAACGGGTCAGAACGTCCGGGTTTATATAGTCGCCCCAGTTGTAGATGTTCAGCTGACCTTCCGCCGCGGCGGGCTGAGACAAGATTGCGAGGGCGAGGCTGGCCGCCACAAGACTGAACGATCGCAGAATTCTGTATGTTGGCTTCAACATGGCTATCCTCCCGTATCCAATTTATCTAGAGTCTGATTAGGGACGAGCCCTGGACCCACTTTTCGAGCATCGAATGATTTCGTAAAGACATAGGTATGTCAACTGTGGTACGGGGCGGTGCGCCGTCGTCAAGCGCGGGACGAACAGCCTCTGCAGATGTCCTTGCCTGATTCAAACGGGCTCTCGATGCCGGACTGCGGGCGAGGCCCCCATCGAGAGCCAATTTAACACAGAGCAGTTTTCCGGGGCGCGGGGCATTTTCGCTGGGGAGGTGACGCAGGTCACGCTCCAAGGGGTCAACGGTCATTGCAAGGATCATCTCGGTGGTCGTCTCGAGATCCTTTGGACACGGCAAGCCTAATCGGAAGCGGCTGAGATGGTGGCCATTTTCGCTTCGGGTCTTGGCCAATTCGAAACGCTCGTCCATGACTGGCCCTAGATGGGCGGGCGGACGCCCTTTCGGAAGCCTCCTAATGTCTGCTCCGAGTCCAGGCTGTTCTCTAACTCGGGGGTTGGCTGTCAAGCTCTCCGTGACGTACCTGCCGGGTTCACTGTTCTCTCCGCGGTAGGGGCTAAGCCCTCCGCATGATGGCGTTGGAGGACGTTGGCGGATCTCAATGTGTGAAGCGCGCCGCGTACTCCCATTCGGCCTCGCTTACCCCCTATGGCGATAGGTTACGCCGCTTCGCAATATAGGGGAATACCGGGTGACAAAGGGCATACACGCGCGCAAACCTGAACCACCAATGACCGCTGAGGGTCCAGGCTGTGTGAAAACGCCTTTCGAGCGCTCTATGCGCGATTCTCTCTGAATTTCTGATTTTCTAAGTTCAA
>SMWF01000096.1 GCA_004357385.1 Gammaproteobacteria bacterium
CTCGCGTTCGTGCTCACCAGTTTGGGGTTGCTGGCGTTGCTGTTCATGCGCGAACCGGAAACGCCCGCGGTGAAACCAGACATCTCGCTGCGCGATCGACTGCGTCAGCTGCCGGCGATGATGGAGGAGGATCCCGCATTCTCCCGTTACGTAATGGCACGCGCGCTGGCCACCATGGGGCGCATGGCGTTGCCGTTCTACATCCTGCACGCCAGCAATGATATCGGGCTCAGCGGCGCCACACTGGGCATCATGACCGTCGCCTTCACGCTCAGCGGCACGGTGTCCAATCTGGTCTGGGGCGCGCTGGCCGATTGGCGGGGCTTCCGGTTGGCGTTTCTATGTGCCATCGGGTTGTGGATCCTCGCCACCCTGCTGTTGATGTACAGCGGTGGAATGACCGCTACGATCCTGGTCTTTGCCGGAATCGGGGCGGCCGTCCAGGGCTTTCAGAACGCTTCGATGAATCTGACGCTGGAGTTTGGTCAGCGCGAGGATCTGCCGGTGCGAATCGCGGTGGCCAATACCGTCTCGGAGGTCGCCGGAACCCTCGGACCGCTGCTCGGCGGAGCCCTGGCCGCGACCTTGGGCTATCCCGCGGTGTTCGCCACCTCGATGATTTTTCTGATCGTCGGTGGCGCGGTGGTCAACTACTATGTTCCGGAACCCCGACCCCGGAGGAGCATGGCCAAGCCGAAGTTCCTTGGGGGACTTCGTTCTAAGCGAACGAAAAGTCGGCGTTGAAAACGGCGATCGTTTCGGGTGCTGCGCGGTTAGACCAGCGCCGCGAGCTTATCCAGCGCCGACCGGTACTCGCTGCCGTCCTGGTAGCGCACTGCGCACACCACCCTCTCCACGCCAACGTCGGCGTACCGACCGAGGGTTTCCCGGGCGCGTATCTGATCGTCCAGTGGCAGCCCGGTCAGCACCGTCACATGACCCGGGGGTCGAGCAGCCGCGTCGGTCAGTGCTCGATAGTCGCGGATGTGAGGTGCAAGCGTCTCGGGGTCGAGCCCCATGGGCATCCAACCGTCACCATAGCGCGCGGCCCGCTGCAGTGCGTGCGGCGCGCTGCCGCCCACGTAAATTGGTGGAGCTTGCGGTCGCGGTTTGAACAGGAAGGTCTGCCCATTCGCCTCGACCAGGTCGTTGTCGAAGCAGGCTCGGATGAACGCCAGGGTTTCGTCGCTGATCTTGCCACGGTTACGCCGATTCACGCCCAGCGCCCGAAACTCAGGTTTCATCCAACCGATACCCACACCCAACAGCAGGCGTTCCCCGGACAATTCCTGCAACGATGCGATCTGCTTGGCGGTCGGCAGCGGCGGTCGATACGGCAGGTTGATGACACCCGTACCGAGGCCGATCTGCTGTGTTTGACCGGCGAGCCAACTCAAGCTGATCAACGGATCCAGATAGCGCCCGCCGGACCCTTCCGCATCATCGGGCGGAATCGCAATATGGTCGGTGACCCAGATCGATTCCAGCCCGGCTGATTCCGCGGCCTGGGCGCACTCGACCATCAGCGCCGGAGTCGACTGATCGCCCATGTTGCGCAACGTTACCCCCAACTGCACAATCTGGCCTCCCTCATGTCCACGAGTCTTTGCACCGGCCGACGCGCGCGGCGGTGGCGAGGCGAATTATGCGGCCAATGATCATCAATGTCCTCGCCTTCACGGGCGGCTTCGTCATCATGGCGATGGAGTTGCTTGGAGGGCGAATCCTGGCGCCCTACTTCGGCGCCAGCATCTACGTCTGGGGCAGCATCATCAGCGTATTCATGCTGGCACTTGCATTTGGATATCTGCTGGGCGGACGATTGTCGCTGCAGCGCCCAAGCCTGCGTCGCTTCGGTCTGGTGTTTCTGATCGCAGCGGTGCTGCTCTACCCGCTGGCAATCTACGCCGACCCGTTAATGCAACTGGTGTTCACCTATGTCGAGGACCCGCGCTATGGCTCGCTGCTGGCGGCGGCGCTGCTGTTCGCGCTGCCGACGGTAATTCTCGGTGTGATCAGCCCGTACGCGGTGCGCCTGCGGGTGGAACACGTGGATCAATCCGGTAGCGTTGCAGGGCGCCTGTACTTTGTTTCCACACTCGGCAGCGCTCTCGGCACGCTCGCCACGTCGTTTTACTTCGTGCTCTGGTTCGAGATCAACACGATCATCTCGTTGCTCACCCTGGCCTTGGTTGCGATGGGCGCCTTGGCCTGGTTCGCGGATCGATGAGCCCCCCGGTGGCGGCTCGGAAGATCGTGCTGTGCCTGCTGGTGGCGAGCGTCACCCAGATCGCAGCGGGCCGGGTCATCCACACCGAGCACTCCCTGTATCAGAACATTCTCATGACCGAAAGCGGAAACCGGCTCTGCATGAAGTTCAGCCTGCGCGAGAATCAGCGCAACCAGTCCTGTATCGACCGCAGTGACCCGCGCAAGATGGTGTTCGGCTATACGCGCATGATGATGTCCGGACTGCTCCTGAACCCGCAGCCCAACCGGATTCTAGTGGTGGGAATGGGTGGCGGGACGTTGCCGATGGCGCTTGCCGCGCTGCTGCCGGACAGCCACATCGATATCGTCGAGATCGATTCCGCGGTGGTTCGCCTGGCGCAGGAATATTTTGGCTTTGTCAGCGGCCCGCGGCTCCGGGTCGTGGTGCAGGACGCACGGGTGTACGGCAAACGTGCCGCGTTACGCGGCGAGCGCTACGATCTGATCCTGCTCGATGCGTTCACCGCGGACTACATTCCAGAACATCTCATGACCGCGGAGTATCTGGCCGAGACCCGGTCCTTGCTCACCGATGAGGGAGTGATCGTCGCGAACACCTTTGGCATCAGCGATCTTTATGACTATGAATCAAATACTTACGAAAGTATCTTCGGGCCGTTTCTAAACCTCAAGAGTTGGAACAGTTCCAACCGGATCATCGTTGCGGCGAAAGCCACCCTGCCCAGTGAAGTCGAACTCGAAGCGCGCGCAACGCAGCTGAAGAGCGCCCTGAGGCCCTATGGCGTACCGATTCATCGTTATCCCCAGCGGATGTCGCGCAAGCGCGACTGGGATGCATCAGCCAGAATCCTCACGGATCAGTATTCCCCGGCCAACCTGTTGCGCGGAGCGCGCTCTTGAGGGCGCGCTGGTGGGTCCTGCTTGGGACCGCTTTGCTGATCCCCGCCCTGGTCCTTCTACCGAGGTACACGCTCGCCGCCGAACCGGCGGCGTCGCCCATACGGATTGCGTTCGGTTCGTGCAACCATCAGCGCCTGCCCCAGCCGCTCTGGTCCGTGATTCGGGATCGACGGCCGGACCTGTGGATCTGGACCGGGGACATCATCTACGGTGATAGCGCCGACTACACCGTGCTGAGATCCAAGTATGCATTGCTCCTTGAACAGCCTGGCTATCAGGCTCTGAGGTCGGCGGTGCCGGTGATTGGCGTGTGGGACGATCACGACTATGGGACCGGCCAGGGCGGCATCGACTTCCCCGGTAAGGAAACAAGCCGTCGCGCCTTGTTGGAATTTCTCGAAGAACCCACCGACAGCCCGCGCTGGACACGGCCAGGCATTTACACCAGTTACACGTTGGGTTCGGGCGATCGCCGGGTTCACCTGATTCTCTTGGACGTGCGTTTCAATCGTGAACGCCCCGGGCCGGACGCCGACATTCTGGGCCCGGCCCAGTGGCATTGGCTCGAAGCAGAGCTGGCCGGCAAACCGGCGGCGCTGACCGTGATTGTCTCCGGGACACAGGTACTGGCCAGCGAGCATCGCTGGGACAAGTGGGCGGACTACCCAAAAGCCAAGCGGCGCCTGCTGAGCCTGGTACGGGGTCGCGCCCCCCGCGCCCTGTTCATCAGCGGCGACCGGCATATCGGTGAGCTGACGCGCACCGCAGGTGCAGAGCCGGTGCTCTACGACATCACCTCGAGCGGGCTGACGCACCCGTGGACGGACTTTCCCGGCGAACCCAACGCTGGACGGATCGGTGAGGTCGTGACGGAACGCCATTTCGGAATGCTGGGCATCGACTGGCAGACGCGTGAAGTCAGCGTGGAGTTGATCAACGGCGCTGGCCACAGCGTGCTGCGCCAGATTCTGCCTCTGGCGGGCGCACCGTAGCGGCAGCTACCGCAACGCGCTGCTAGCCGGGTTTCGTCTCATGCTCGCCCCAGTAGCGATCCTTCAACAGGCGCTTGTAGAGTTTTCCCGTCGGGTGTCGAGGTAACTGTTCTTCGAAGTCGACCGATCGGGGGCATTTGATGTGGGACAGATGTTCGCGGCAGAACGACATCAATTCGTCGGCGAGATCGGCACCCGCGTCCGCCATGTCCATCGGTTGCACCACGGCTTTGACCTCTTCGCCAAAGTCTTCGTTGGGCACGCCGATGACGGCTACGTCCATCACCTTCGGATGCGTGATGAGGATGTTCTCCGTCTCCTGCGGATAGACGTTCACGCCGCCGGTAATGATCATGAAGTCCTTCCGATCGGTCAGATACAGATACCCGTCGTCATCGAGATAGCCGACGTCCCCGAGGGTGGACCAGCCGTTCGGATGTCTCGAATCCGCAGTTTTCTCTGGATCCTTGTAGTACTCGAACTCGCCCCCACCACCAAAGTAGATGGTCCCGGGCTCGCCAATGGGGACCTCGTCGCCTTCATCGTTACAGATGTGCAGTTCGCAGTTCAGCGGGCGGCCCACGGATCCCTTGTGTTCGAGCCACTCCGTGGAATTGAGCTGCACGAAACCGTTGCCCTCGGTGCCGGCGTAATATTCGTGCAGGACCGGGCCCCACCAGTCGATCATCTGCTCTTTGACAGGTACGGGGCACGGCGCGGCCGCATGGATCGCACACTCGAGGCTCGAGACGTCATAGCGCAGGCGCGCCTCTTCGGGCAGCTTGAGCATGCGCACGAACATGGTGGGTACCCATTGGCTATGGGTGATGCGGTAATCCTGGATGTAGCTCAGCGAGCGCTCGGCATCGAAGTGTTCCATGACGACCACCTGGATGCCGTTGCGGATGCAGGTCATGGTGAATCCGAGCGGTGCGGCGTGGTACAGCGGCGCGGGTGAAAGGTAGATGGAGTCCGGCGTCGCGCCATACAGTGCGGCCATGATCGGCATCGCATCGACCGTCCCAAAGGGCACGCGCGCCAGCGCCTTCTTGATCCCCTTCGGATAGCCCGTGGTGCCGGACGAATACAGCATGGACTGGCCTTCCAGCTCTTCATCGATCGGGGTGACCGGCATCGCCGCGACGGCATCCTCCCAGGCGTCGAAGTGATCAACCGTGCCCCCGATCATGTACCACGCAATCACGTCCGGGGCGGCGTCGACCAGCGGTGCGACCACCTCACGCCGATCATGGGAACTGATGAACACCCGGGCCTCGCAGTTGTTGACGATGTATTCGATTTCCTCCTGCTGCAGCCGCCAGCTGATCGGCGTGTAGTAGAGCCCGGCCCGCTGCGCGGCCCAGCATATCTGAAGGAATCGCGGGTGGTTCTCCAGCAGGATCGCGATGTGATCGCCCGGGGCGAGACCCAGTGAAACGAACAGATGCGCGGCCTGGTTTGACGCGTCGTTCAGGTCGCGATAGGTGAACACCTGCCCTGAATCCGCCATCTGATACGCGATTTTGTCGGGCGTTTCGGCGGCAATCATTCCGATGTGCATTCGCAGCTCCTAACAGGCCGGGGCTCATCCGGCGAACGAACGCGCGAACTTAGAGCCGATTGACGAACGATGCAAGTGATCGACGGCGCTCCTGGAAACAATCGGAAACACTTTTCGCCTTGTGCTCAACAGGCTAGCTCACTAATCTGCCATACACCTCAATTTGAGGGTACCTGCCGTCGAACGAACCGATCGATCGTAATCGCCCATGCCCAGTACCGGTCACTTCAGCGTCTCCTGCAGCGGCAACCTAGAGGTCGATATCCATCGGCCCGGGCTGCTCGGAATGTTCCGTCGTCCCATCATTGCGGACTGCCTGCAGTTCTCGTTGACGGGTATTCAGATTGAGTCCGATGTCGAATTCAAGGTCGGCGAGAAACTGGTCATTGACCTGAAGCTGCACGATCTGCGCGTCGAGGAACTGCCAGGCGTGGTGCGCAGCGTGAGCGTCTCCGACGGACAGCACTACTACGAAATAGAATACGACCATGACCGGCGCGATCGCCCCAACACGCTGCACTGCTTACGGCACATCGATACCCATATCAGGCACCAGCTGAAACAAGCCGTCTGAGCGGCTGGCCTGCTCTCCCAGCTGATCTCCCAACTGCTCCCCCAGCTGCTAGAGTACGTGGCTGATTTCACAGCCGCATCAAGCGGCTGCATCTAACGGCTGCAGCTATATGATCGACTGGGAGTTCCCCTACCCCTCGCAGCGCATGCCGGTTGCCGCCCGCAACGTGGTGGCAACGTCTCAACCACTGGCGGCCCAGGCAGGAATCGATGCGCTCCGGCAGGGCGGCAACGCCGTGGATGCCGCGCTGGCCATGGCAATCACGCTAACGGTCACCGAACCGTGCAGCAACGGCGTCGGCAGCGATGCGTTTGCAATCGTCTGGGACGGCGAAGGACTCATTGGTCTGAATGCCTCGGGACGATCGCCAGCGGCCTGGAACCCTTCAATCTTTCAAGGGCTGAAGCAGATGCCGGATCTGGGATGGGGCAGCGTGACCGTCCCGGGCGCGGTCAGCGCCTGGGTCGCGTTGTCGGAGCGATGTGGCCGACTGCCATTTACGCGGCTGTTCGAGCGGGCCATTGAATACGCGCGTGACGGATTTCTCGTGGGTCCGAAGACCGCCTTTTTCTGGGGCCGCGCGGTCCAGCGGTTTGCGGACTTTCCGGATTTCGCGCGGCATTTTCTCCCCGGGGGTCGTGCGCCCGCCGCGGGCGAGGTGTTTCGCGGCCCCGATCTTGGCGACACGCTCGAGCGCATCGCCGCAAGTCGTGGCGAGGCGTTCTATCGTGGCGAACTGGCCGAACGGATGGTGGCTCATTCGGAGGCCCATGGTGGGCTGATGAGCCTGGCGGACCTCGCGGACCACGAACCCGAATGGACCGATCCGGTCGCGCAACCCTATCGGGACGTTGAGCTGCATGAAATCCCCCCCAACGGCCAGGGTCTGGCCGCGCAGATCGCCCTGGGTATTCTGGCCCGATTCGACCTGCCAGCCTTGGCGTTGGACAGCGCGGAAAGCGTCCATCTGCAATTGGAGGCCATGAAGATCGCGATTCGCGCGTCCTTCGAACATTTTGCCGATCCGCAGGCGATGCGGGTCGGGCCGGAGGAACTGTTGGCCTCCAGCGTATTGGATGCGATGGCAGCGAGCATCGATCGCCGTGCCGCGGCGTTGGAGCCGGCCCGGTTACCGGTGGGCCATGACACCGTGTATCTGACCGCCGCGGATGCCGACGGCATGATGGTTTCCATGATCCAGTCGAACTTCCAGGGCTTCGGCTCCGGGATTGTGATTCCGCAGACTGGCATCGCGCTGCAGAATCGCGGTTCGGGATTCACGCTGGAACCTGGCCACGTGAACGAGGTTGGGCCCCGCAAGCGGCCCTTTCACACCATCATTCCTGGCTTCGTGACGCAATCCGGTCAGGCGCGCATGAGCTTTGGCGTGATGGGTGGGCATATGCAGCACCAGGGGCACGTGCAGATGATGCACCGGATCTTCGATCATCGTCAGAATCCCCAGGCCGCCAGCGACGCGCCGCGCTGGCACATACATCCCGATTTCACGGTGGGCCTCGAAAACGGCATTGCGCCGGCAGTTGCGAAAGAGCTTGCACGACGCGGGCACAACGTGCGCTTCGAGAAGTTCGAGCATGTTTTCGGCGGTGCCCAACTCATCTACCGCCTGGACGACGGCTACTGCGCGGCGTCGGACCATCGCAAAGAGGGTCTTGCGATCGGCTTCTAGC
>SMWF01000097.1 GCA_004357385.1 Gammaproteobacteria bacterium
CGCTGCCCATGACGGTCGTGGCACTGCCGTTGAGTTCGAAGTCCGGCATTCCGCCGGACGGGAACGCCTCGCCGGAACTGGGGCTGACGGGCAAGGGGATCTCGAAAGGAAGGCTGTTCTCGCCGACGGCCGGGCCGCTGGCGTCGTTGATAAGCGTGCCCGATGCACTGTCGGGGTAGTACACCGTGCAGTCAATGCAGGCGGAGTTGTCCAGCATGCTGATGGCGCCGGAGTTCTGGGCATGCGTCCCGATGTTGATTCTCCCGCCGAGCGCGTTCAGCGGTGCCGTGGCCCAGCGAGTCATCGTCGAGTTGTTCCTCATCGTCAGGGTGTTGCGCGCAAAGACCGCGAACTCGTCCAGGCCGACCGAGACCCTTGGTTCGGTCGCCACGGGGACGTACACGAGAAACACGGTGGACTGCCGCGCGTCCGGAACGCCGTCGTTGTCGATGTCGACCTCCGCTACCGCGAGGACCCGGAGGTACTCTGAGCCGGCGTCGGGAGCGGTGTTCTTCTCGAGATCCAGCGCCGTCACGGTCACGGTGGCGCCGGCCAATGGATACCCGTCGAGGAGTATGCCGTTGACGTGGTTGAGCCGCCAGTCGGTTTTCGTCTGGAGCAGTGCGACCGTCATCTCGAGCGCCGAGAGAGACGCCCATCGCGCCTGCATGGCTGCCGCGCTGTTGCGGCTGATCGCGATCGAGTTGTCGCGGCTCACGAGATACGCGGTGGCCAGGATCGACGCCATGGCGACGCTGACCATGACCAGCATCATGGCGATTCCGCGGCGTTCGGGGCATGTGCTCGACATGGGCAATCCTTATGCGGTGGGGGGTTGGTGCCTCAGGATTGTGATCGTCATGGAGCGGTTGAGAGTCTCACCGGTTGCTTCCAGGAGGAATCCGATGTCAAAGGTGATCGAGGTGCTGTCGACGGCATTGGGCTGGTTCGTGGTGATCGTCATCGAATTCACGCCGTCCACCAGCGTCATGTTCGACACGTAACCGTCAGACGTGTATGAGTTGAGCACCGCCGACCAGTCCGTGCCGGACACGTACTCAATGTCCTGCAGTGCCCGTTGGACCTCGTTCCACTCATCCGGGAAGTCCACGTAGTAGACGCGGATGGACTTGTTCGCGTTGTCGAAGACAAGCCATCTGAGCTCGCTCGCGTGAACGGTGCCGCCGCTGCGCCAGTCGTTGAGCCAGACGACGGCGTCGACACTGCCCACATCGAGTACGCTCAAGCAGCGTGCCAGGTAAGCGGACAACCTCGTCTTGGCGGCATAGGTCCGGACGACCGTGCCGCGGTTGTCACGCCGGGACATCTCACCGGTCGCCACCGCGCTGACCATCGCACCGATCGCGGCCGCGACCATCGCCGTAATCGCCAAAGCCATCACGAACTCGATGAACGTCAACCCCCGCCGGGATTGTGTGCGGCTCGGGATCATGGTTGCGGCTCGGGGATGAAGAGTTTCGCCTCCGCGAGTGTGACGCCGATTTCGCTGAGGCTCGGAACAATCGTGACGTGCACTTGGGTGCCGCGCACACGAACACCCAGACCCGGGAGATCCTCATCCACTAATTGGTTCGTCGTGAGAGCATAGAAAGGGCCAACTGGCTCCATGGGGTTGACCGTGTACAGGTCGCCATAGGCCATCACCGCAACCTGTCCCATTCGCTCCTCTGCGATGAGAGCGGCCTCCATGCGACGTTGAGCCTCGAACGCTCTCTTCTGACCGCCCATGATGGCCGTGATCACCGCGAGCACGCCTGCGAACAGCATCGCAGAGGCCATCAACGACTCCATGAGCGTGAAGCCGCGCCGAAGGCGTCGAGCGTTGTAATACGTTGACGGACCGATCACACAGATACCCTCCATCCGAGTCAAGACGAGACTGGCGGTATCTATAGATCGAGTGATTGAAAGGGCAGCGTCAGGGGCGAGACAGCGACGGAAGCCCGGCCAACAGGTGGCCAGCAACACATCCACTACGGACTACGCAGAGTCCCCAGAGAACGTCCGATAGGTGGCGGACGACCGAGGCCGTCAGGGACAATCGCCCCAGTTGGCCAGAAGCTCGAGGAAGTCGTTGATGCCGACGTCCTGATCGCCGTCGAAGTCGGGTGGCCCTCCAGGGTCCGTTCCCCAGGCGGCCAGCAACTCCAGGAAGTCGTTTATGCCGACGGCCCCGTCGCCGCCGAGGTCCCATGGACACGGGTTGCCCTGGCACTGGTCAGGCATGCCGTCAGTGAGGCCATCATAGATGTACGACGCTCCGCCACTCGCATCGACGCCGGCTGCCCCCACGACCGCCATGTTGCCGCTGAGGGCGATGGACCAGCCAAGAAAATCGTTGAACACTCCAGTTGCGGCGGTCAGTTTGGCCTGCTCTGTCCACGTGGATCCGTTGAACGAATAGACGTAGGCGGAACCAGTTCCAGTCGTGGTCGCATCATCTCGAATAGCAGCAACAAGCGCCACGTCACCTAGGATAGCCACGGCAAAGGCAAACTCGCTGGGGTCGGGTGTCCCCTGCGGCGCCATGAGCTTCTGCTCTTGTACCCAGGTTGCTCCAACCTTCCGGAACATGTACGCGGCGCCGGTATCAACGCCAGTCTCGTCGTTGTTCGCCGCAATGATTGCGACGTCAGCACTGACTCTCACCGAGGTTCCCAGCATATCACCAGCGGCTGGGTCGGACGCGTTCATCTTGACTTCGTCGCCCCAACCGATTCCGCTCTGCCAACTGAATACGTATACCGATCCTGAGTTGACAGCGTTGTCGTCATTCCTCGGAGCACCTACCAGGACAGTGTCCGCGCTGATGTCAACAGATAGGCCGAATCGATCGTCCGTCGCCGCATCGGAGGCCGTCAGCACGTCTTCCTCGTCCCATGTCGAACCGCTGTATCGGAAGACGTACGCTGCGCCCATCGCGTTGGCGTTGTACGCACCTACTACGATCGCATCGCCATCAATCGCCACCGACCACCCGAAGAAGTGTCCGACGCCTGCGTCCGACGCCAGAAGTTCCTGTTCCTGCGTCCAGCTCTTGCCGTCGAAGCGGAATACATACGCCGCTCCCTGCCAGAAATGTGCGTGAGTGTGGTAGGGGGCGCCAACCACCGCGACGTTTCCGTCGATGGCAACGGAATAGCCGCATTGGTCGCCGGTCTGGGTATCGGCGGCCAGAACCTTTGGATGTTCGTTCCACGACGAGCCGTCAAAGTCGTAGACATAGACAGCGCCGGACAGCCCGTCAGCATCCGGGGCACCGACAACTATTCTGTTGCCACTGATGTCAGTTGATGCGCCGAAACGGATATTGAAGAGACCGTCCGAAGCACTGATCTGATCCGTCTCGGTCGCCTCACACTGGGCGTGAATCGCCGGGGCCGTTGCAGCGAGGGTGAGTCCGTATGCTGCCGCCACCCAACACACCGTCATTGCCGATGGTCTGAGCATCGAGACGAGGTCCTCTTCAACTGGTCAGCGATCCCTCGATGTGTTCTGGGCGGTTGGTTCCACCGGCCGCCATCCACGCTTTCTCGTTTCTCGTGACTCATTGTACCGCGGTCCGGATCGGTGGCCCCCTCCAGATTACGCATTTTCACAGCCTTATGGGCCCTGCGTGGCTGATAACAAGCATCGGACGTTGATGCTGTCGGTGCCCCCGCCGGTTGTTGCAACGTCGCGAAACAGACCATAATGCGGCGATGCCCTGGATGCTGTATCGCTACTTCATGGGCGAGCTGTTGCGGGTCTTCCTGCTCAGCGCGGCTGTGCTCGTGCTGGTTGTCGCGTTCGGTGCGGCGATCAAGCCGCTGGCGGCGGATGACCTTGGCGGCCCGTTACAGGTTGCCAAGTACATCACGTTGGCGATCGTGCCCATGCTGCAGTTTGCGATCCCGTTCGCGGCGGGTTTCGCGGCGACGCTGGTCATGCACCGATACACCGTCGACAACGAGATCCTCGCCGCATCGGTGAGTGGGCTCAGCTACAAGCGCATCCTCATGCCCATCTTCGCGTTCGGCTGCGTGCTGCTGGTCGTCATGGTGCTCCTGACACAGATGATCATCCCGCGGTTCTGGGAATCGCTGCAACAGATGATTGCCCGCGACGTCACGCGGCTGATCGAGTCGTCGATCAAGAAGGGCGTGCCGGTCCGCTTCGGTAATGTGCAGATTCATGCCGACGACATGGTTGTCCTGGCGGAACCCCCCGACACCGGGGCCCAGACGCGAATGGTCCTCGAGCGTGTCGTGGCGGCGAAAATGGACACGGACGGCCGCATCATCTGGGACGTCGCGGCACGGCAGGCGGTCGTGGACGTCTATCGGGTCGATGGGCACACGTATTTGAAGGTGGCCCTTGTCGACACGGTCGGTTTCGACGCGGAAACGGGACAACTTGCCAGTGCGCCGCAGATCATGATGACGATCGCGGTGCCGGACCCGTTGGGCGACGATCCCCGGTTCATGACGCGGGCACGCTTGCTCGAGTTGCGCGATCACCCCGATGACCACAGTTTCGTCATCGGCGCCAAGGAAAGGCTCGCGAAGGTGATCCGCCGGTTCGACGTCTGGCGAGAGACAGAACGACAGATCAACGGGTCCGGATTCGTCACGCTGACCGGTGGCTGGAGCGGTGGTAACAGGCGGCTGGAGGTCGATGCCGACACGTTCCACGGTGGAACCTTTGGCATGACGAACCGCGGCCCGATCGAGATTCGCGAGTTCGATGTCGAGGGTCGGCCGGTGCGGCGGATTACCGCCGAGACGGCCGTCCTGCAAGATTCGGCGAGTGCAACGCTCGCCAACCCGACCGTCGACCTGGTTCTCGGCAATTGTGAAGTGGTCGACCTGCGGGCGAACGGTGTGACCAACGCGCGCGAAAAGCTGCCCATACCGAATCTCTGGCTGGAACCGCTGATCGATGACGATCCGTCACTGCTGCCCTACCGCCAATTGCTTGTCCGCGCCAAACTCCCTGGCGACCCGCTGCAGTCCAAGATCGACAGGGTCATCGCGGCGGTCGATTACCTCGATCGCACCATCACGAGCCGGCTGTTGCGCCGGTATGCGTTGTCAGCGACGGCGATGCTGCTGCTGTTGCTCGGTGCGACGCTCGCGATCTGGCTGCGGAACAGCTCGCCGCTGGTCGTCTACGTGTGGGCGTTCCTGCCCGCGGTGATCGATATCATGCTCATTGCCAGTGGCGACCACATGGCGCGGGGCGGCCAACTGGCGGGCGGGTTGGTGCTCATGTGGTCCGGCATCGCGCTGCTGCTTGGCGCACAGGCGTACGTGTACCGCCGGCTCGCGCGGAACTGACGGAAGTGACTCTTGCGATTGCTTGACCGATACATCGCGGGCAGGTTCATCGGCAACTTCTGCATCCTGTTGATGTTGCTGTTTTTCTTCGCGGTGTCGATCGACATCCTGCTGGAGCTTGACGAGTACGTCGATGCGGCCAGGCTGCAGGTGGGGGAGCAGGCCGGCTCCGTCTCCATGGTCATCGCCTTCATCGAGGTGGTCGTCAACTTTCACGGTCCCCGGATCTTCCAGTTCTACGCCTACATGGTCGGCCTGTTGTCGGTGGGGGCCATGGGCTTCACGCTCGCCGAGATGTACCGCAACCGCGAGACCGTTGCGATGCTCGCCGCCGGTGTGCCGCTTCAGCGTATCGCGTTGCCGATCATCGTCGCGGCGCTCGGCCTCAATTGCCTGCAACTGCTCAACCAGGAATTCATGTTGCCGCGGTTGGCGCCGATGCTGATTCGCAAGCACGGAGACATCGGCCAGCAGGGCGTGCAGGCGTTCATCGTCAGGTTCACCGCCGACGGGAACGGCAACCTGCTGCAAGCGCCGAAATTCGACCCGCAGACGAACACGCTCAAGCTGCCGACGTTCCTCGACCGCGACGAGGAAGGTCGCACCGTTCGGCGGGTCACGGCCGACGAGGCAGTCTGGAGCGATGAGGCCGACGCGTGGCTCCTGGTCAACGGCCGGGCGATCACGCCGCGTACCGGGACGAGCTCGGATACGACCGCCATGCTGCTGGGTCAGCCCATCGACCGCTACGACACGGACCTGACCCCCGATGTGCTGACGATGCGGCGGTTCGGCCAATTCGCGACGATGCTCAGCCTCAGTCAGATCCGGGAGATGCTCCGCTCCCCCGGCGTGGTTGACGCCGATGCGCTGGTGCGGTTCGCGTACGCCCGGTTCACGACGGTGTTCATCAACATGATCGTGCTCATCATGGTGCTGCCGTACTTCCTGCTCCGCGAGCCCGCCAACCTGCTCCGCAACAGCGTGCTCTGCGCAGGGGCTGCGATACCGGCGACGATGGGGGCACTGCTTGCACTGGCGATGCCCGTTCCCGGCATCCCGCCGGCGATCGGGGTGTTTCTCCCGGTGCTCGTGCTGATCCCGGTCGCGATCTTCATGGCGTCAACAGTACGAACCTAGCGAAAGAGAGTGATCAGTTGTCAGTCAGACTGATCACTGATCACTGATCACTGACCACAGATCACCGGCCGGCCCGGGCCGCTCGGTCGTTCCAGCTGTCCTTGAGCGCCGCGTCGATGATGGTCACGGACGCCTCGGTCAGTAGCTGTCTCGCCTTCAGGTCCATCAAGAGCCGCTGCTGGCGGAGGCGGACCTGCCGCTCCATCTCGACGCGATCGAGGGCGATGCCGTCGCCGTCGATCTCCGCCACCAGCATGAGCACCGCGTACTGCTTGGTGAGCAGAATCGGTGTCGACGCCTCGCCGGGGTCAAGCGCCCACAGCGCATCCCGCATCACCTGGGGGTAGGTGGGATCGGCGTGGCTGATCGGTGCGAGCAACCCGCCCCGCGAAGCGCTCGTGTCCGTCGATACGTCGACGGCGACGTCGCCGAAGAACTCCCCGGCGCGCACACGGTCGATCGCGGCCTGGGCCTCGGCAAGCGTGGGCAGCACCATGAGCCTCGCGCGTCTGGTGGGCCCGTGCAGGATCTCGTGTGTCTGGAGGATCGCGTCTTCGGAGATCATGACGTCATCGGCGACCAGTGCGCGGAGGCTGGCGTTGCGGTGAAGCAGCCGGCTGAGCCGACGTCTGCCGAGGCCCTGGCGGATCCGCAACTCCCTCGCCAGGCGGGCGGCGACGTCCGGGTCGGTGCTGAGCGTCCGGTAGAACAGGTTGCGCTCGCGCTCCAGGTCGCGATCGGTGACCAGATGTCCGGTCCGGGCGAGCTCCGTGATGAGCATGCGGTCCAGGATGATTTCCTCGAGGATCGCCGCCCCGGCGGCCTCGTTGAGCAGCGGACGCATCTCGCCCCAGTCCACGATGATCCCGTCGACCAGTGCCGCGGGGCGGGCGTCGATCAGTGTGGAGGTCACGAAATCAATACCGATCACCGGGCCACGGGATGATTCGGCCGAGTCTCGCCGACCGGGCGAATCCGGGGGCCCCGCGCATGCGAACAGGCCACTGAAAGCGAGCGCCAGGGACGCGGTTTCCGCCAGGAGTCGACATGGATACCCTTGCATACCCGGATAGCCAATACGAACGCTCGCCCGCTGTCAATGGGGATCCCACCAATGACCCAAACAATGATCAGGCAACGATGACGAAGACCAAGGTCTTGATCTGCCCGTACTGCGGAGAGACGCAGACAAGCGCCGAGCGGTGCCGGGGCTGTGGCGGCCTTTTCGAGCCCCTGAGCCGTCAGGCGACGCACAATGCCATGGGGCCGTGGTTCGTGCGCGACCCCGGCAAGCCCTTCCACCCCGGTTGCAACTACGAGACGCTTGTCCGGATGATCGATCGCGGGCAGGTGAGCAAGTACTCCATCGTTCGCGGTCCGACGACCAAGCAGTTCTGGACAGTGGCCAAGCACGTTC
>SMWF01000012.1 GCA_004357385.1 Gammaproteobacteria bacterium
AACAGAAACCGGGAGATCATCGACCAGGAGAAGTTGGCGGCCGTTGCCGCCGTCGGCAGCACCATAGCGCATGAGCTACGTACGCCGTGCATGGGCATCAAGGCGCTGGCGGAAGGGATTCAGTCCTACCTGCCGACTCTGGTCAGGGGATACGAGTCTGCCGTAAGGAACGGTCTCGAGAAAAGAGAAATCCGTGGAAGGCACCTCGACGCGCTCAGACAGAGCCTGGTGCGCATCAAGGACGAAACGGACTACGCGAACCGCGTGATCGACATGCTGCTCATAAACTCCTCGGATCAACCACTGCGTGGTCTGGAATTCGATACGATATCCGCAGCTACCTGCGTCCGAAACGCCGTTGAGCGGTATCCGTTCTCCAGCGCCAAGGAGAAAGAACGATTAACCCTCTGCATCGTCGAAGACTTCTCAATCACGGCGCCGGAGATACTGCTGGTCCATGTTCTGTTCAATCTGCTGAAAAACGCACTCTACTATGTCGGAAAGTCAGGCGGCGGCCAGATCACGATTCGAGTGTCGAGCGACACACGTGAAGTGGTGATCGAAGACACCGGTACCGGCATCTCCGCCGAAAACCTGCCGCGCATATTCGACCGTTTCTTCACGACGACCGAGACGGGACACGGGTCCGGCATCGGATTGAGTTTCTGCCGGATGGTGATGGACGGTATCGGTGGAACAATCGAGTGCGAGTCCGAGCCCGACGAGTTCACACGCTTTACCCTGACGTTTCCGGAGGCCGCCCATGGCTAACGCGCTGTCCCTCCCATACTTTCACCCATCGACGGTGGTGTTTCTCGATGACAACCATCAGTTCCTGAGCGACCTGGAACTGCGGTTGCCTGGACGCATGCCATACATCCTGCACGAGGACCCCGCCGTTGCTCTCGCCGAGGTCAATCGTCATACGGCGACGCCTACGCTCGCAAACCGTTGTTTCTCGCGACTGGAGAACGAGCGAGGCTCCTGGCGGGACAGCATCATCGAGTTCGACGTCGCGCTCATCGAAGAGGAAGTCAACTCCGTCGA
Source organism: Gammaproteobacteria bacterium (assembly GCA_004357385.1). Classification (GTDB taxonomy): domain Bacteria; phylum Pseudomonadota; class Gammaproteobacteria; order Pseudomonadales; family Azotimanducaceae; genus SMWF01. Next base: position 1,048 of record SMWF01000012.1, read on the forward strand.
ACGGTTTCATCGAACTTCCGTCGTGGTGGTCGACTATGCAATGCCCGCGATGAACGGCCTCGAGTTTTGCGAAAAGATCACTGATCCGTACGTGAAGAAACTGCTGCTCACGGGCGCGGCCGACGAGAAGCTCGCGGTGCGCGCTTTCAATGATGGGTTGATCGATCGTTTCATATTGAAGAACCAGCCGGACTCGCTCGATTTGATGTTGCAGTTTATGAACGAACTGCAGATCGCGCACTTTCAACGCCAGCAAACAGTTCTCGCCGCCGCGCTGTCGCTGAACCCACCGCCATTCATCTACGACCCGACCTTGATCGACGAGATAGAACGGCTTGCGCATCAACATTCGTTCGTCGAGCATTACCTCGTCGGCGATCCTCCCGGATACCTGTTGCTGACCTCTTCGGGAGACGTTCAACGCCTGGTGGTGATGGACGAATGCGAGTTTGCCGCACAGACCGAGCGTGCCCGTCAGCACGCGGCGCCCGAGGAGCTTCTGTCCGCCATGAGGTCGCGCAGTAAGATTGTCTGCGTCTATGAGTCGCTGCTAGGCAACGACGCAGCCGACTACCCGTGGCAAGAATTCGCTTTCGACAGCTGGCGGGTGGAGGGGGCAAGCACCTGGTGGCTGGCGCTCATTTCCCAGCCTCCGGTGAGTATCGATTTCGACCCTGGTTCTTCCTCGTTGGACGCCTACCTCGACCAGCTGGACGGGTGCTAGTTCGTCGACTGCAGAAGATGCCGGGGCAACAACGCGCGCTCGACGCCTTCGAAGATCAACTCTGTCGCAACCGCAAGTAGCGCAGCCGGAATCGCGCCCTGGAGTATCAGCGACGTATCGTTGAGGGCAAGCCCCGTCACGATCGGATCACCGAGACCACCCGCACCGATGAACGCGGCGAGCGTGGCCGTACCGATGCTGATCACCGCTGCGGTGCGAATACCGGCGAGCACCCCCGGCATGGACATCGGTAGATAGACGTAGCGCAGCTGTTCCCGCGGGGTCAGGCCCATGGCCACTGCGACACGTTTCAGCAACGGATCGACGCTGGTGAGCGCAGTGATGGTGTTGCGCAGGATTGGCAACAATGAGTAAAGAAACAACGCAATGATCGCCGGGACTATTCCGATCCCGAATACCGGGATCATCAACGCGAGCAACGCGATCGAAGGGATGGTCTGCAGCAGGCCCGCGATGTACAGCACGGTACGCGAAAGCGCGCGCATACGGTAAACAGCGACGCCGAGCGCCACACCGACCAGGATCGCGCCAAACAGGGCGATGCCAGTGAGCTTCAGGTGCGTCAACGTGTTCTGCCTCAGCGAGTTCCATCGGCCGGGCCCTGTCGGTTCGACCGTGGCAATGCCCTGTTCCGTCAGAAACCCTTTCGCCACCTCGGCGAAGGTCTCGCCGTCAAAAACCACCCCGGCATTCAATCGTTGCATGGTCGCATCGTCGATCGAACCCTCGAGCTTCTCGAAGGCCGCGACGACCGACGCGGGAAGGTCCACGCGAACCAGAGGGGCCGCAAGATAGCGCGGAAAGAAGTCGCGATCGTCCTCCAGCACCGTCAGGCCATAGCGAACGAGTTCCCCGTCCGTGGAGTACACATCCGTGACGTCGATCGACCCGTCAGCCAAAGCCTGGTAGGCGAGCCCATGTTCGATCCCGGTAGGCGCCCACTCGAATCCGTAGGTCGCGATGAGCCCCGGCCATCCGTCGGCGCGTTCGAGAAACTCGTGACTGACCATCACCCTCAGACCCGTTTGGGGCACCAGATCCGATATGCGCGTCAATCCCAGCGCCGCGGCGGTCTCCGCCTTCAGCGCCAAAGCGTAGGTATTATTGAACCCAAACGGCCTCAGAAATCGTACGCCGTGTTCCCGCAAAGCGACATTCAACCGACTGACCGTCGCATCGGTGCCGAGCCCGAGGATTGCCTGGGACACAGTGCCGGTATACTCCACGTACGCATCGATCTCGCCGGCGCGAAGTGCATCGAAGCTGATCAGCGTGCCGCCCAGTCCAAAACGTCGCTCTACGGCCAGGCCTTCGGCTTCGATCAGTTGAACGAGAATCTCGGCCAGAACGTACGACTCGGTAAAGTTCTTACTGCCAATGACGAGTGGCGGGGCCTCTCCCGCCCAACCGATGCCCGACAGCAACAGCAACGCAGTTCCTACCAGGCGCGGAATCACTCCAGGCTCTCCAGCAACCCCTTAACATATTCGTCGTCTGGTGCGTTGATCACTTCGCGCGTGGGGCCGTGCTGAATGACTCGGCCTTCCTTGAGGATCACCAGATAAACCGCAAGCTTGCGCGCTTCGCGCATATCGTGAGTCACGAGCAGCGTGCTGACCGCCTCGACCGATCGGAGATTCAGGAACTGCTTGTGCAAGCCAAGTCGAGTAATGGGATCAACGGCGGAGAATGGTTCGTCCAACAACAGCATGCGCGGTTTGAGCATCAGCGCGCGACACAATCCGACGCGTTGCTGCTGACCGCCCGAAAGCTGGTTCGGGTAACGATTCGCGAGTGATTCATCCAGGCCCATAAGGCCCAGTAGCTCGCCGAATCTCGCGGCAATGTCCGCTTCGCTCCAGCCATCGAGCTTGGCCAGCAGGGTGACGTTGCGTCGCACCGTCATATGAGGAAACAGCCCCGCACCTTGTACGGCGTAACCAATACCTCGTCGATAGAGCGGCGTGTCAATCGCGGGCGGTACCTGGCCAAACACCTCGATCGAACCAGCGTCCGGAAGGTACACCGCGTTGATCAACTGCAACAGGGTCGATTTGCCACTGCCGCTCTCTCCGACGATCGCCGTCGTCTCCCCTGCGGGGCAACTGAACGACAGGTCGCGCAGTACCCATTGCTCTGCGAACCGTTTGCCGACTCCCCGCAGCGCTACACAGGGATCAATCATCGGTCGTGCCTCCGGCCAACCAATCCGCCACCGTATCGGCGTGTGCGCTGAGTTCACCGGCTAGCTCCTCGCTACCGGAGACGCCGGCGAGTTCGGCCACCCCGCGCCGATACTCCTCGAGCCCCAGCCCGCCTCGCGGCGAACCCAGTTTCCGGGCAACCTCTGCGCGCCAGCGAGACTGTTCTTCACGGGTCAGGGGCATGTCGCTGCAGTGGCGGCGAGCCCGCAATCGAAACAGCAGCTCAGCAAGCCGCGCATCGTCGAAGGGTGCCGCTTCCAATGGACGTTCACCGCGGCGAATCGACCCCTGCAGCCGGGCGCTGCGATCCCGGTCCGCATCGGAAAGAAAGCCAGCGTACAGCTGCGTATCGACGTCATCCACCTCCCCCTCGAAGGGTCGTTCGAATACATCCAGCAACCGCGCCCTGAGTCCGGCATCTGAAGCGAGTACCTTCGCCTGCGCAAACGCCGCGGCGAGATCGATGTCAAGCCGCTGCTGGTCTACGCGGCGAAGCACATTCAAAGGCGCGACGAACGGACAGCGGTTGACCCGAATCTCCTTGATGCCGGGACGGGGATGATCGCCAGGCGAGAACAACAACTCGCGGAGCTCTTCCACCTGTAACTCTGCGAATGGCGCGAAGTCACGAGCCAGATCAATCACGATCACGGAGTTCGGGTTTTGACGCCGGACCGCGACCGGTAGTACCACCGACAAGCCACAGCGCTCTCGAGGCAGTCGGCCGGAAACGTGCACGCATGGCTTGCCGCCGGCCGGCTTGAGAATGTCCAGCACCGCCCCTTTGCTGCGAAGGCCGAGGTAGAAATCGAACAGCCGGGGCTGAGCCGAACGTAACAACCGCGCCGTCGCAATCGTCGCGCGGACGTCAGAGAGCGCGTCGTGTGCCTGACCGTGATCGATGGCGTTTGCCGCGGTGAACAGTTCCAGTCGGAAGCTGGGCAACCCGTCCTGCTCTGGCCAGGAAATACCCTCCGGACGCAACGCCGCGGTCGCACGCAGCAGGTCGATCACGTCCCAGCGGCTGTTGCCCTGGCGGAACTCGCGCGCGTAGGGGTCCATGAAATGCCGATAGAAGCCAAATCGCAGGAACTCGTCGTCAAATCGCAGATTGTTGAAGCCCACGGTACAGGTGCCCGCAACGCTCAGGGCCGCATCGATTGCGGCGAAGGCTTCGAACTCTTCCATGCCTTCGCGGTTTACGCGTTGGGGTGTGAGCCCGGTGATTCGACAGGACTCCGGGTCCGGTAAGACATCGATCGGCAGCTTTACATAAGTACACAGCTCATCGCCCAGTTCTTCGAGATCGACATTGGTGCGCAGCCCCGCAAACTGCATGACGCGATGCCAACGCGGATCGATACCGGAGGTCTCGAGGTCGTAAAAGTAAAACGAGCGCGGTGCGTCGGTCGCGATCATGGATGCATATTTCGGATTCGGCTGCTTGTCGCTTTCGCGGTCTATTACCTTCGCCCTCTTACTATCGCTGTCTATTGCTTTCGCGGAGGGTCGTGGGCAAGGTGAAGCATAAAGCGTTCGCAATCCGATGTCAGAATCCAACCACCAGTTCCGCCTGGCAATGCTGTTGCTGGGTCCGTTGCTCGCGCTCAGCTCCGGCTGGGCCATGAGCGGCGCGGGTTTTGCGTGGGAAGCCGCTGCAACCGTCGGCGTTACGGTACTGTGTGTGGTCTGGTGGGTGTTCGAACCCATCCCCATACCTGTCACCTCGCTGGTCCCGTTGGGGATGCTGCCGTTGCTGGGCGTGCTGCCCCAGACGAAAGTCTCGGAAGCCTACGGACACCCATTGGTGCTGCTGCTACTGGGTGGCTTCATCCTGTCCACGGCGATGGAAAAGAGCGGCGCCCATCGGCGCATCGCCTTGACGATGGTGCGCGCGTTCGGCGGAACCAGTAGCCGCAGGTTGGTGTTCGGATTCATGGCGGCAGCCGCCGCGCTGTCCATGTGGATCTCGAACACCGCAACGACGCTCATGCTGCTACCGGTCGCCCTGGCCGTGATCGAACGCACGCCCGACCCCAAGCTCGCCACCCCGCTGCTGCTGGCGATCGCCTACTCGGCGAGCATCGGAGGGATCGGTACGCCGATTGGCACGCCGCCAAACGTCCTGTTCATGTCGATATACACCGCCACCACGGGCAACGAAATCAGCTTCTCAACCTGGATGACGTGGGGCGTGCCGGTGGTGCTGGTGCTCCTGCCGTTGACGGGGCTCTGGCTAACCCGGCACCTCGACTACGAAGGCACAATCGAATTACCGCAGGTGGGAGCGTGGCGGGCCGAAGAGCGGCGCGTGATGGCAGTGTTCGCCTGCACCGCAATTCTCTGGATCACCCGGAAAGAACCATTCGGCGGGTGGACAGCGCTGATCGACGCGCCCTACACCAACGACGCCATGGTCGCGTTTGCAGCGATCATCGTCATGTTCATCGTTCCCAACGGCAAAGGCGGGCGTCTGCTGGACTGGGACAGCGCCCAGAAAATCCCCTGGGGCATGCTGATTCTGTTCGGCGGCGGCATTGCCATTGCCAGCGCATTCGCGTCCTCCGGATTGTCTACCTCGATCGGTGACACGCTGGCGGGGCTTGCAGATTGGCCACCGTATCTGCTCATCCTGGCCGTGTGCCTTGCGGTGACGTTCCTCACCGAAGCCACCAGCAACACCGCCACCACCGCCCTTTTGATGCCAATTCTCGCCGCCACCGCGCTCGGCGTAGGCATGGATCCCCGCCTGATGATGGTCCCGGCAGCGATGAGCGCCAGTTGCGCGTTCATGCTACCGGTCGCCACCGCGCCGAACCTCATCATGTTCAGTACCGGTCGATTTGGCATTCCGACGATGATGCGCGAGGGTCTGGCACTGAATCTGATCGGCGCCCTGGTAATTGCCACGGCCTGTTTCGTGCTGGTCACGTGATGCCCGCTCCCCCGAAGCTCGAACCCCTCCTGCTCTCACCTGCGATGTTCGGGCGAGGGCCTCGAGTTCAGCGCGGCGCGCCCGGGGATCCAACTCGGCAAGCGCACCTGCGCGGGCGTAGAACTCCGACCAGCCGCCCGACATTGCGAACAGCTGCGCCATCGAAGGCACCCATTGACGATATGCCGCAAATGCAGCGAACCTCGCATTATCCAGCGGCGCGGTAAAAAACCCTTCGTAGCGGTCGTCGAACAGCTCACGATGCGCCTCGTAACAGCGCACAACCTCGGCCAACAACGCGGCTTTGAGGGTCCTCGCAGCGAACGCGGGGTAGTTTCGCCCGTACAATTCGCGTAGCTGTGCCTGCCAGCCGAGCATGTAACGGGCAAACCGATCTTCCACGCGCCAGCGCCTGGCTACGTCCTCCAGCAGCGCAGCATCAGCCGTTTCGGACAACCAATCAACGACCCCCTGGCGCTGTACGAACGTCGCAAACGCCTCGTTGAACTCGGTGTCCCCTGGCAGGTAAACCCTGCTGTGCGCCAGCTCGTGAAACAGCAGACCCGCGAATTCCGGTAGTGGCAAACCGATGAACGAAGACATCAGCGGATCATCGAACCAGCCAAGGGTGGAGTACGCCGCGACGCCTCCAACCCAGACGTCGTATCCCTCCGTCCCCAGACGACGCGCGTAACGATGCGCCTGCGATTCTTCAAAATACCCCCGATATCCCGAGCATCCGGCAAAGGGGTAACACCAGGTCTTTGCGTCGACGGAAAACTCCGGCGCCGCCACGACGTTCCAAAGGGCATAGGGGCGCGGCAATTCGACGTAACTGGAGTACCGCGCGCCGACCTCAAGCAGCAAGACCTGTTCAGCGAATTCCAGAATCTCCCGACTGCGCGCCAGCCGTGCCCTTAAATCAGGCGCAGTGTGGTCGTCGGCAATCAGCGCGGCGACGGGCTGCCGAGCTCGCAGCACGGCAACCTGGCCGTGACCGACCTGCCCATAGAAACGCAGGGAATCACAGCCCACGCAGCCGAGCAGCACCACGACCCACAGAATCCGGCGGCAACAAAGGCGGGTGTCTGGAGTGGTACTCATGCGGCCCATATGTTAAGAAAACCAACCGCTCTCGTAACCCACGGCAATGTCCACCTTTAAGGGAGTCGCAACACTGGTACTGCTGGCGGTGCACACCACCGTCTGGTGCACGCCATTGTATGTGCTCGGCATCATCCGCCTGCTGCTCCTCAATCGACCGGCCGGGGAAGCGCTGTCGATTCCGATGAACCGGATCGTCGACGGCTGGGTCGCCACGAACCGCGCCGTGTTCCGCATCATGGGGACGAATCGAACCCGCGTCAGCTGGTCCCTCGATGCGCCACTGTCACGCCGCGACTGGTATGTCGTGGTATCGAACCATCAGACCTGGGCCGACATTCTGATCCTCCAGGATGTACTGCTGGGCAGAGTCCCCCCGCTGAAATTCTTCATCAAGCGAGTCTTGCTCTGGGTACCGCTGATTGGAATTGCCATGTGGTTTCTGGATTTTCCCTGCGTTCGCCGCTACAGCCGTGACGAGATCGCCGCCAATCCGGCGCTACGGGACCGTGATCGCAACGCAGTTCGCGCTGCCTGCGATCACTTCAAGCGTGCCCCTACCAGCGTTCTGAACTTTCTCGAAGGCACCCGCTTCACCCGGGAGAAGCACAGCGCCCAGAAATCGCCCTACCAGCACCTGCTAACGCCGAAGATCGGGGGCATACAACAGGTCCTCGCCGCACTGGGAGATCGGGCCGTGTGTGTGGTCGACGTCACGATCGTGTACCCGGACGAAGTACCCGGCTTCTGGGACTACCTCTGCGGCCGCTGCGAACCGGCGATCGTAGACATCCAGACCCGGGAGCTACCCTCGCTGGAATCGGTTGACGATCCCGGCGTCGAGGATGCCAATCGAACCTTGGTCCGGGACTGGGCCAACGATCTGTGGTCCCACAAGGACGCCCACGTCATGCAGCTCGCGGGGCACGGCTGATATGTATCTGGATTATTTCAGGTTCAATCAAGCACCATTCTCGATCGCCCCGGACCCGGCCTTCCTGTATCTCAGCGGAGGCCACCGCGAAGCACTTGCACACCTGATGTACGGGCTGGAGGGTGATGGCGGATTCGTTCTGGTCATTGGCGAGGTCGGTACGGGCAAGACCACGTTGGTCCGATCGCTGATGGACCAGGTTCCCGAGGCCGTCGATGTTGCCTTCGTCCTGAACCCCCGCGTCACCGTTCCGGAACTGCTGGAGACCCTCTGCGACGAACTGGGGGTGGAATATGCAGGCGACGAGCCGTTAACCATCAAATTCTACATCGATCGATTGAACGCCCACCTGCTGAAGAACCACGCGTTGGGACGCAGTACCGTAGTGATCATCGACGAGGCGCAGAATCTGTCGACGGATGTGTTGGAGCAGGTTCGGCTGCTGACCAATCTCGAAACCAACGAACGCAAACTGCTGCGCATCATATTACTCGGCCAGACCGAGCTCTCGGAGTTGCTGGACCGCCGCGAGATGCGGCAGCTCGCTCAGCGCATCACGGCCCGATATCATCTCGGCGCTCTGGACCGCGATGAGACCCGTGCATACATCGCGCACCGCCTGACTCGTGCCGGCGGCAGCCCGCATCTCTTCACACGACCCGCCAGCCGGGAAACGTACCGACTCAGCCAAGGCATCCCGCGCCTGATCAATGTGATTGCGGATCGAGCGCTGCTCGGCAGCTACGTAGAGGCTAAACAGAGAGTATCCGCAGCAATCGTTCGCAAAGCCGCTCGCGAGGTCTTCGACAAACCTGCCAGATCCTGGCGCTGGCTGGCCACCACCGGGCTGCTGTTGCTGGGCGTAGGGGCTGCGTGGGCGCTGCTGGATCAAGCACCGGGTTTCATCACCACCCAGTCTTCCACCCACACCGACGCGGGGACACCGAGCCCGGCAGAACCCCAACAAGCGTCGATTGCTGATGCACCTGTGGCGGCGGCAACAGCGACCCGGGTTCCCGCTGAATCGGGCGAACAGCTGTCAGCCGCGGCCCGAACCCCGCCCACCCCCACGGCGGCGGTACGCGTGTCGCAGACGGTACTGGAACCGGAACTGGAATCGGCCAGATCCGTCGAGACCCAACAACGGGTGGCCCGGCCGCCTGGCCTTTCCACGTATCAGACGCAGCTGGACGCCTACGCCGAGGTATTCGCGCGCTGGCGCGTTCCAGGCGTCGTCACGGGTATCCCCTGCAATCACGCGCCCAATGTCGGCCTGCAGTGTCTCAAGCAGACGGGCACCTGGGATGATCTGCTGCGCCTGGATCGGCCCGTGGTGCTGGAGCTGTGGAACGAGAGCACAGCGCCCTACTACGGCGCCTTGCTCGAAGCGTCCAGCGACAATGCGTCGCTGAGCATCGCGGGCGCCGAGCACTCAGTGGACCGACAGGCACTCGATGGAAGCTGGTTCGGCACTTACATCGTGCTCTGGCAGATGCCGCCCGACTACAATGGGAACCTGCGCCAGGGCTCCCAGGGCGTAGCCGTCTCCTGGCTGCGTTCGCAGCTTACCGACTTCCTGGGTCTGGAGTTCGACGCCACCACACCCGACACCTTCGATTCGACGCTTCGCGGCGCCGTGATCCGTTTTCAGCGCCAGCGTGGGCTCCGACCCGACGGGATCGTGGGGCCGGCAACATGGATCGAACTCAACAGCGTCGGGTCCCGGCCCGTCCCTCGGCTCCAGGGGCTCGGCTGATGTCGTACATCCTGGAGGCCATCAAGAAATCCGAAGCGGAACGGAACCTGGGCGTATCGCCCGGCGCACTGGCAAGTTCAACGCCGGTTTCAGGAACGACCACCCCGGTCCGCATTGCGACCGCGATCATCATTCTGAACGTGGCAGCGCTCGGCGGGTGGTGGTGGTGGCAACTGGGAACACCGGCGACCCTGGAAGCTGCGGACGCGGCGCTCCCAGCCTCAATCTCGGAAGGTCCATCACCCCCGTCTGACGCCGTGTACCCTAGGCGCCCTGTTTCCCAGAGGATCGAACAGGCCCCGGTGCTACCCCCACCCGAGCCACCCGCACGGCTGCCGGAGTTTTCCAGCCACGTGTTCGCGGACGACCCTCAGCTGCGCGCAGTGACGTTGGATGGCCGGCGACTGACGGAAGGAGACCTGATCAGTCCCGGCATGCGGCTTCTGGAAATCACGGAGAACGGAGTGGTGCTCGACGTCGATGGCAAGCGCATTGTATTCGACGTGCTGCAGGATTGGCGATCTTAGCGGGTCAGCTGGCGACTTGCCCCGGCATTGCATCAATGCGCCCCTGTTCGAAAATGCGCGCCTCGATGAATATCTGCACCATGTCGCTGTCGATCAGGCCTGCCGCCGCTTCGTCCTCCAGAATCGCAAATGCTCGATCATCCGGCACCGCACTTTTGTACGGACGGTCCATCGCGGTCAGCGCATCGAATATGTCGCAGACGGCCATCACCTTGCTGGGTAGCGGGATCTGTTCTGACGTCAAACCGTCCGGGTAGCCGGTCCCGTCCAGCTTCTCGTGATGTGCTGCGGCGATTCGAGGCACGTCCATCAGCTCTGGCGGCCAAGGCAACACGGCAAGAAACTCACGCGTAAGGGAAACGTGCGCCTCTATTTCGCGTCGTTCCGGTTCGGTCAGACTGCCGCGCCGAATCGTCAGGGCTTCCAGCTGAGCGCTGGTGATCAAACCCCCTTGAGATCCATCGAGTTCCGAAAATACCACCTGATGAATACGATCGAGGTCTTCGAGCGCCCCTTCGTCCAGCACGCGCGGGCAATTCGCCTCGACGACGGCGGAAAAATACTCATCGAGCATTGCAATCTGCTTGTTCAGGTCCCGAATAACTCTGCGTCGTTGCACCTCGAATCCGGACCCGTCGCCATGCAGTAGATGGAGTTCGCGCTCCAACGCCGAGCGGCGGAGCCGTTCTTTCTGTAGTTCGAAGCGATAGCGAATGATTTCCAAGGCATCCTCGCTCAGCTTATTGGCCTTCAGAAGCACCGACTCACGCACGCCAACTTTGCCGAAGTCGTGCAGTAGCGCCGCGTAACGAACCTCCCGCAGATGCTCGTCCGAGATCGTCAGACCCCGAAATCGGCCCAGTCCGGATTTGGGCAGCGCACACAGCAGCGCGGTGGTGGTTTGTGCGACTCTGAACGAATGACCGCTCGTGGAGGGATCCCGTTGTTCGATCGCCTTGACCGAGGCTTGCACGAAGCCCTCGAACAGTTCGTTGATGTCCCGAATCAAATTGTTCTTCTGCATTGCCACCGCCGCTTGGCTCGCGACCGCTCGAAGCAACGCGACAATCTCATCGTCGAAGTCGACAATTGTGTCCACGCCGTTCTCGTGGCGCGTGCGGTTGATGAACTGCAGTACCCCGATCACATTCTCGCGATGATCACGCATGGGCAACACCAGCATGGACCGCGTCCTATAGTCAGTTGCCGCGTCGACACTCCGATTGAACCGGTACGGCGCGCCATCGGGAATCGCGTACGCATCGGAGATCCTCAGCTCCTGGCCAGACATGGCCACGAATCCAGCCAGTGATTCGGGCGATAGAGGTAAGCGGGCCTGGCTCAACGCCACCGGGCGCCGATCGTTCTGGGCAAGTTTGAAGCTCAAGGAATGTTCGCCCTCCCGATGTTCCACGAGGTAGAGCGATCCCGCCTCGCAGCTTGCCAGGCGGCGGGCCTCCCTGAGAATTGTCTCGAGCAGGGTGGTGTCGTTGCGCTCGGCGGATAGCACGGTGCCGATCTCCGCAAGCTGGCGAATCTGATCGCGGCCCGTGTCCAATGCCTGTTGCATCTGCTGGAGCGCTTGGCCATCTCTCCAGATTCGCCTCGATTGCACGAGCAGGGCGCTGAGCAGACTGCGATCCGGGTCACGGGGTAGCAAGATGTCGACTTCACGCTCGCTCGGCTGCCCGCCGGCACCCACCAGCAAGGCACGGCCGTACATCCGTCGCTCAGCTGGCACCGGCGCACGATCGGTCACCACCAGCGCCGCGTCCGGCGCCACCGTGTCCTGCACCACGTTCCAGTTCAACGCCTGTGCGCAGTCAATCAGCTGGCGCACGGAATGCTCCCGCCGGGTCGATTCGCCGACGATCAGCAGCGTGGGATTGCGAAGTGCCTGCACTGGGTTACCCGGACGTGAACGCGCTTCCCAGTATCTCTCGGTACGCGACGACACTCATGGATGAGAGTCACAAAACGAAACTGCGACTCCGGTCCCGAAAATCTCGCATGAGGCGCTATAACTCAGGGAGTCGGTACGCTGTGCAGCGTCTCCATCCGGTTGCGCAGGCCATTCAGGCGATTGTTGAGCTGCACCCGATAGGCATCGATCGCCTCGACAGCCTCCTCATTGTTGGCGACGCGCCGTTCAAGCCCGGATTCGAGGCTGGCGAACCCCTGTCGCGCAACGTTCAACTGGTCCGTCGCCCGGCGTTGCTGTTCGGCAATCTGGCGCAGTTGCAAATCCAGCGCTGCCAGTTGGTCCAGCATCGCCCTTTGCTGCCCGAAGGCCTGATCGTGTCGGCTTACCGAACTCTTCAGGCCGGTCAGCGAAGCGCCGATCGTTGCCAGTTGGGCCGCATGACCCTTCAATTTACCCTGATTGTCGACGATCCAGTTCTTGTTCCGCTTGTTGGCAACGTCCCAGACCTTGCGAATCTCGTCTTCCCAGAAGACCAGCTGATCCTGAACGTCGTCGCCCGCGGCGCTCATCGTCCGATCGGTCATCTGTAACCGCTCTTCCAATCGAGAGAGCCGCTGGTCGGCCACACGGAGCGACCGCTCCGCTTCGCTCAACCGCTGGTGTTGGTTGGCCACGAACCAGCCCGACACGACGAGCCCCGCGACCAGAATCGCCAGTACGACATTCAGCCCAAGCAAGCGCCCGGAACCACCACGCTCAGGCGGGCGTGGCCTTCCACCGCGTCGATACCCCGTCGAATCATCCGGGTCGGCGGCAATCGGCTTATCGGAAGGCATCGGTTTGATTCCTCGGGTGCTGGCAGCGGCGAGTTTAGCCAGCCCAGGTGCAACAAAAAAGGGGCGCCCTCGCGGGAACCCCTTGTTCGCGCTCGCAGTGCTGCCAGTTACAACATATCGACGACGGCCCACAGCGCGACCGTCAGGACCAGACCGCTCGTGATCACACCTTTTACGGTGGTCATCGGGCCCTGCTTGCCGAAGATTGCGTTGGCCTGGAGCGCAGCAATAATGACCAGCGAGGCGATCAGACCCGTGGTTTCCGCGCCCATCAACCCACCGTGCCCCAGTCCGCTGACACCCGCGAGGTGCGCACTCGAACCCATAAAGAACAGCATCGGAACCGAAAACAGCGTGTTGGTGCGGGACGCCAGGGCCGCCTTCGGGGCCGCGCCGGCGGCCTCCGGCAGCGCTTCACCACCGCCTTTGATCTGCTCGTTGGAAGCGATGAGAATCTTCTGATTGGGCCAGATGATGAGCCACACGTTCAGAAACATCAGTGTGCCCAGCGTGGCGCCGATGGTAATGTCCACCGACGTCCCGGCGCCGCGAAAGTACAACAGCACCACGCCAGTCAGAAACGTGAACAGGGCGGCCCAACGAAAATACCAGAGCGCGCGCGGCACAAGCTTCGTAAACGCGTCGACGCGGGCGTCGCCATCCGCCTCCTTGAAGTACTCCCCCTGAATGAAGTTGAAGTAGTAGAGCAAGCCGATCCAAGTGATGCCGAACAGAAAGTGTCCCCAACGGGCCAGGTAGTCGATGATATCCATGCGCAGTTCCCCTTCTCGAACGCGTGGTTTGTTGCTGTAGCTACCAAGCAGCTACGTCTGACGTACCGGCCGCGTCCCAACGTGGTTGCGGTTCGGTGTTTCCTCATCCGTGCAGGATGATAACGCGGCCTCCTTTGCCGATACAATCGCAAAAAAAGCCCCGCCGGAGCGGGGCTTTGAGTCGAAACCCCACAGGGCTTCGTTACATCATTCCACCCATGTCCGGCATTCCGCCGCCCGACATCGCTGGAGGATTGTCCTCAACGAGTTCAGAAACCATCGCTTCGGTGGTGATCATCAGTCCAGCGATGGACGCGGCAGCCTGCAAGGCCGTGCGCGTAACCTTCGCCGGGTCGAGAATACCCATCTCCAACATGTCCCCGTACTCACCGGTAGCGGCGTTGTAGCCGTCGTTGCCTTTCAAGGCTTTCACCTTGTCCAGCACGACCGCACCTTCGTCGCCTGCATTCTCAGCGATCTGACGCAGCGGCGTGGTCATGGCCCGCTGGGCAATCGCGATACCAACGTTCTGGTCTTCGTTTTCGCCGGTCAGGTCGTCTAACGCAGCGAGTGCGCGTATCAGCACCACGCCCCCGCCCGCCACGACGCCTTCTTCGACCGCGGCCCGGGTCGAATTCAGCGCGTCTTCGACGCGTGCCTTCTTCTCTTTCATCTCGATTTCCGTCGGCGCGCCGACCTTGAGCACTGCCACGCCGCCCGCAAGCTTCGCCAGGCGTTCCTGGAGCTTCTCACTGTCGTAGTCGGACGAGGTGTCTTCGATCTCGGCACGGATCTGCTTGATGCGGGCTTCGATATCGGCCTTCTCACCCGCGCCATCGATAATGGTAGTGTTTTCCTTCGTGGATGAGATTTTCTTGGCGTTGCCGAGGTCGTCGAGGGTCGCGCCTTCCAGAGTCAGGCCTACTTCTTCGGAAATGACCGTTCCGCCCGTCAGGATGGCGATATCCTGCAGCATCGCTTTGCGCCGATCGCCAAACCCAGGGGCTTTGGCCGCGACAACCTTGACGATTCCGCGCATGTTGTTGACGACCAGCGTCGCCAGCGCTTCACCTTCGATGTCTTCGGCCACTACCATCAGCGGCTTGCCGGACTTGGCGACGCTTTCGAGGATTGGCAGCATGTCGCGAATGTTCGAGATCTTCTTGTCGCAGAGCAGGACGTAGGGGTCTTCCAGGTCCGCGGACATAGAGTCCTGGTTGTTGATGAAGTACGGCGACAGGTAGCCGCGGTCGAACTGCATGCCTTCGACGACTTCCAGTTCGTTCTCGAGGCCGCTGCCTTCTTCAACCGTGATCACGCCTTCCTTGCCTACCTTGTCCATGGCTTCGGCGATGATGTCGCCGACAGCGAAATCACTGTTGGCCGAGATCGCGCCGACCTGGGCGATGGCCTTGGAGTCCTCACACGGGATGGACATCTTCGCGATCTCGACAACGGCGGCGGCAACGGCCTTGTCGATGCCACGCTTGAGATCCATCGGGTTCATCCCGGCGGCAACCGACTTCAGTCCTTCGGACAGAATCGACTGCGCGAGAATCGTTGCCGTCGTGGTGCCGTCACCGGCTTCGTCAGACGTCTGGCTGGCAACTTCCTTGACCATCTGGGCGCCCATGTTTTCGAACTTGTCCTTCAGTTCGATCTCTTTGGCGACAGAAACACCGTCCTTGGTTACGGTCGGCGAGCCGAACGATTTGTCCAGTATCACGTTACGACCTTTCGGCCCCAGCGTTACCCTGACTGCGTCTGCCAGCAGGTTGACGCCATTCAGCATCCCCTGGCGCGCGTCATCTCCGAATTTCACTTCTTTAGCGCTCATTCGCTTGATTCCTCTTGATGTTCAATCGGTTGTATGGCAGCTAGTCTTCCAGTACCCCGAAGATTTCGGACTCGGTGAGGATCAACAGTTCCTCCTCGTCGATCTTGACGGTGCTACCGCCGTACTGGCCGAATATGATCTTGTCGCCGACCTTGACGTCCATGGCTCGCACTTCGCCGTTGTCCAGCACTTTGCCGGTACCCACCGCGAGCACTTCGCCCTGGGACGGCTTCTCAGCCGCTGAGTCGGGGAGCACGATGCCGCCGGAGGTCATGGTTTCTTCGTCCAGCCGGCGTACGACAACGCGATCGTGTAAGGGTCGAATGTTCATTTCTTTTGGTCTCCCAAGTCTCTGTTCCCTTAGCAGATTGAATAACAGCCCGCCGCTCCTGTTACGGACGCAATTAGCACTCTCATCGAAAGAGTGCTAACGCGACGGAGTGCCCATGATAGTGACCGAAACACGATATTCAAGTGGAAATTCCCAACGCCTGACATCGCTCGGTTCGCTACCGAGCCGGGTATGTGGGGACTCAACGGTGGGAAATCAAGGGCGTGATTCGAAATCGCCTTCGATGGTGGTTCCCGCGGACCTTCGGCGGGCACTCTGAACACCCGGAGCCGCACCCCGATCGGTGCCAGGATAGGCACCCCCGGCATCCATTCTGAGTGAGGCGCTCAGGTCCATGCGTGCCAGTACCCGGACAATCAGCCGCTGCCGGAAACCAGGGGTAAGCAACGCGAAACCAACCGCATCCGTGACGAATCCCGGAGTCAGCAACAACGCCCCCGCGACCCCCAACAGAATAGCTTCCGCCATTTCCTGGGCTGGAACCTCACCTTGCTGCAGCCGGGTGACACCACGGGTCAGTGTGGCCAGTCCCTGACGTCGTAGCAGCGTAATGCCGATTACGGCCGTCAGCATCACCAGTGCAATCGTCCACGGCGCGCCGATGTATCCTCCCACTTCAATGAGCAGGTACATCTCCACGATGGGCGTCGCCACAAAGATCAGAAACCAGATGCGCATGCCGGCACACTGGCGACTGGGCTGAATGAAGTCAAACGAACCCAGTAACGAGGAACGCGTCTGGCAAGTGGTGGCGCTGATACCCTCGGGGCAGGTCTCCACCTACGGCGAAATCGCCAGGATGGCCGGGCTGGAGCGCCGTGCTCGCCAGGTTGGCGGTATCATGTCCAGGCTGCCGCAGGGCACGAGTTTGCCCTGGCATCGCGTGATCAACGCCTCGGGGCGCATCTCGCTGCCGGTCGGCTCGCACGGCCACACCGAACAACGTCGCCGCCTGCAGGAGGAGGGTGTGGTCTTCATCAATGGCTGTGCGTCACTCCGCCGATATCGGTGGCACCCCTGAGGCCTCCCCTTGCAGGTCACCGAGCGCCCGCCAGGGGGCAACCCAGATCAACAGCAGCATGCCGGGCACGGCAAGCACGGTGCACAGTAGAAAGAACCGCGTCCATCCGAGGCCTCCCTCCGGCAAGCCAAGCGCCATCAGTGCGCCCATCAGCAGGCCTTCCACACCTTCCAGCTGGTGAGGATCGCCGCCCTCGACCAGAAATCCCGTCAGGACGCTCGCGATCGTACGCGGCAACGCGGTAATCGCGGTGAACAGGGCGAACTGTGTTGCAGCCAACGCCGGCGTGGTCGCCCGGGCGATGAAGGCGACGAACGCTGCGGTACCCAGACCGACCCCCAGGTATTCAAAAGCGATCACGACCCCAAGTACCCAGCGCACGTGACCCACCTCCGCCAACGCGGCAAATCCGAGTATGGTCACCAACTGCATCGCACCGAACAGCCACAACGCCCGGTTGATACCGATCTTCAGCATCAGGATGCCTCCGAGGATCCCACCGACGATCGATGGCCATAGCGCTGCGTTCTTCGCGATCAGCCCGATCTCCGTCATGCTGAAGCCGAGATCCAGGTAGAAAGGCGTGGACAGCGCCGTGGCCATGCTGTCACCAAGCTTGTAGAAAAACATAAAGGCCAGGCACAACAGCGCAAATCTTGCACCGTTGCGACTCACGAACTCCCGGAATGGTTCGGTCACCGCTTCGCGCAGCGTGCTGGGCGGCTTGGGATCGCGCACTGCCTCAGAAATGACCAGGGTCAACCCGATACCGACCAGCATGAACCCGGCGACCACTCCAAAAACAACCGTCCAGGGCAGATGGTCCGCCAGTATCAGGCCGAGCGCCCCTGGGACAAGGCCTGCGATTCGATAGGCCTGGATGTGGAAGGCGTTACCCAACCCGAGCTCGAAGTCGGCAAGCAGTTCCCGCCGGTAGGCATCGAGTGCAATGTCCTGGGTCGCGCTGAAGAACGCAACAACCAAGGCGATCCACATGATCAGTTGCAGTTCGTCGGCGGGCCGCCAGTATCCGAGTGCTGCCATGACGATCAGCAAACCCACCTGGGAACCGAGCATCCAACCACGGCGTCGTCCCAGTGCACGAACGGTGTAGCGATCGAGCAGCGGGGCCCATAGAAACTTCCAGACATACGGCAACTGAACCAACGCGAAAAGGCCGATCTCCTTCAGGCCGACGCCTTCCGAGTGCAACCACGCAGGGACGAACTGAATCAGGAAAAAGAATGGCAGACCCGAACTGAAGCCGGTGCACAGGCAGATCAACATTCGCCGGTTGAGCACCGCGTCAGCAGTTGCGCTCAGCCGCAGGACGCGCATACGAATGTTCTAGTCGCGGTAGTTGTCGAACTGCAGCGGTATTCCAATGTCCGCGTCGCGCAGCATGCTCATCACTGCCTGCAGATCATCCCGCTTCTTTCCTGTGACGCGCACTTTGTCGCCCTGAATGGCCGCCTGCACTTTGAGCTTCAAGCCCTTGATGTCTTTGGCGATGCGCCGAGTCGTGTCCTGATCAATACCCTGGACGATCCCATAGCTGCAGCGTTTCTGTTTGCCCGACCCTTCCACGTCGCCCGCATCGAGGCACCCCGGATCGATTTTTCGCTTCACCAGCTTGTCGCGCAAAATGTCGATCATCTGCCCGATTTGAAACTCCTCATCGGCCGCGACCAGAATCGACGCATCCAGTAACTCGAAACTCGCATCGACGCCCCGAAAGTCGAAGCGCTTCGCCAACTCGCGGTTGGCCTGATCGACCGCGTTTCTAACTTCCTGGAAGTCTACCTCTGAGACAACGTCGAACGACGGCATTGCGCCTCCTCTGTATATTGGCGGAAGGTATGATAATGCGGGATAGGGCTCCCAGGATTACAACTTGCGCGAAAATGACGAGGTGAGTTCCCTTGACATGTAACTACCCTTCTTATATCACATCGAAACACGGCGTCACGCCGATGCTCGTACGTTGCATGTCATAACATGTCATATGAAGACATTCCAATCCTGGTCGTCGACGACGCCAAGTTTTCCAGTGCAATCATAGCCAAGGCATTGCGCAGCGGCGGGTTCTCCAATGTGCGGTTTACCAACAATCCACTTCAGGCGCTGCGCTCAGCCGAGAAACGTCCCGCCCAGATACTGATCGCGGATTGGCTGATGCCATCCATGGATGGGCTGGAACTGACCCGGCGAATTAAGAAGCTCGATGAATCCATCGGTCATTTCACCTACGTCATGCTACTGACCGCCCGGGATGACATTCAGGCGATGAACGAGGCCTTTCATGAAGGTGTCGACGATTTCCTCAACAAAGCGAACCTGCGTGGTCAGTTGTTGCCCCGGGTATTTTCTGCGCAACGCATTGCCGAACGCCAGAACGAACTCATCAGGACTAATCGGCTGCTGCGCAAAAAGGTTCGAGAGCTCACCACCACGGATCTCGTCGACCCGGTCACGGGTCTAGGCAACATGAAGTTCACGCTGGACCGCATCCGCGACGTGACCCGCGAGGTTGATGCGCGCGGCGGCGCCGCATGTCTCCTCCTCGTAGGCATCAACAACCTCGACGTGATCGAATCCCAGTACGACCGCCCGGTGGTCGACGAGTTGATGTCCGGGATCAGCGCGAAGATGCGACAACTCGTTCGACCCCTGGATGTCGTTACGCGACCGGAAGCCAATATGTTCGCGGTCAGCATGCTGCAACCGAGCATCGAGAACTGCACGTCAGGCAGCTTCCGCCGGATCTTCGACAACCTCTACATGCATTCCTTCAAAACCAGCGAAGGGTTCATTCCAGTCGTGGTCGGGGTCAGCCTGGTCGCGGCCGATCCCTTGACGGGTCTACCGGATCCCAAGACTTTCATGCGCACCGGTTTCGAGGCGTTGTCACAGTCCTTCGAAACGGGGGTCATCACGGTGCTGCGTTACGGGGACACGCTGCCCCAGGAGGCCGCAAAGGTCGGCACCACGTTGGACGACTGACGTGCCCCTGCCGGCCCGCCTAAAGCAACACGTGCCGGATATCCTCGAGCAGTTGACAGAGCCGGACCATGAACCGGCCGGCTTCCGCGCCATTGATGGCACGGTGATCGTAGCTTAGCGACAGCGGTAGCATCGATCGCGGTGCGAAGCTCTCGCCGTTCCAGCGCGGCCTAGTGGCAACTCGCGAAATGCCGAGGATCGCGACCTCCGGTGCGTTCACAATCGGTGTGAATCCCGTGCCACCGATCCTCCCAAGACTCGAGACGCTGAAGCTGCCGCCGGAAAGATCTTCAATCGTCAGCTTGCCATCACGCGCTTTTTCGGACAAATCGGCAATCCTCGCGGCAAGCTCAAACACCCCCAGCTGGTCCGCATTACGGACCACCGGAACCACCAGACCCTCGTCGGTGTCGACCGCAAACCCCAGATGGTAGTACTGCTTGATCACCATCGCGCGCGCATGGTCGGCAAGTGAAGCGTTAAAGGTGGGGAACTCCTTCAAGGTGTGCAGCACCGAGCGCATGATGAACGCCAGCAGCGTCAGCTTCACCGAGCGGGCTTCACCTTCGGATGTCAGCGAGCGTCGAAACGTTTCCAGCTCGGTGACGTCCGCTTCATCGTGTTGTGTAACATGTGGGACGTTGAGCCAGCTGCGCTGCAGATTTGCAGCGCCCCGGGCGCGGATGCGCGACAAGGCATGCGTTTGCACGTCCCCAAAACGCGAAAAATCGATCTCGGGCAATCGCGGAATCCCGCCCGGGACGTCGCTATCCGTTCCGGCTTCGGTCAACCGCTTCTTGACGAACGCCTGCACGTCGTCCTTCAGGACCCGACCCTGGGTGCCGCTTGCGTTGACATGAGCAAGATCGACGCCCAACTCACGCGCCAGGCGACGCACGGCCGGTCCCGCGTACACCGCCGCGCCCTTGGCCCGCGTGGCCAGGGCTTCCGATCCGGCCGCCTCCGGGGCCTCCGGGACCTCCGGTGGCGGCGCTACCTGATCCGAGCCTGGGCGCGCCTCCGCATCCACCGGTGGCACCGCCGCCAATGTCTTCGGCGCATCGGAGTCACGCTCGACCGTATGACCTTCGGTCTCGACCACCACCAGTAGCGTACCGTCCGACACGCCATCGCCCGTCGCAATGGGCACTTCTATAACGCGGCCCGCCACGGGCGATGGAATTTCCATCGATGCCTTATCGGACTCGACCACCACCAGCAGATCGTCCACCGCAACGGTATCGCCAGCCACCACCGCCACTTCGATAACCTCGACGGCTTCCGCATCACCGATATCCGGAACCCGGACCTCGAACCGATCCACGACGACCGGCGCCGAACGTTCAACATCCGGGGCTGGCTCGTCTGTTGGCAAGGCCAGGGGCGCCGCTTCCGGCGGGGCCCGGTCATGCGCCGCGGGTTCCGGCACGACCTGTGCCTGCTTAGCGTCGGGAGCTTCAAGCCTGACGATCAACTGACCTTCCTGGACCCGATCGCCCAAGCCGACTTCGATGCTCTCGACGCGCCCGGCACCGGGCGACGGCACTTCCATGGAGGCTTTGTCCGATTCAACGACGATGAGCCCCTCGTCGACCTGAACCTCGTCTCCAACGGCTACCAGCACCTCGATAACCTCGACATTTTCCGCGTCACCAATGTCCGGAATGAGGATGTCCTGCAGCGCCATCTGAACCCCTGATCTCAGACCGTTCTCGGGTCCGGCTTTCCGGGATCGATGGCTAGTTTCTTCATCGCAGCCGTCACCTCCTTGGTCGGTATCTGCTGTCGCTCCGCGAGGCTGGATAACGCTGCAAGTGCGATGAAACGCCGATCCACCTCGAAAAAATGACGCAGTTGAGCGCGCGTATCGCTACGTCCAAATCCATCGGTGCCCAGTACCTTGTACGTTGCCGGGACGAACGAGCGGATCTGTTCGGCGTACGCCTTGATGTAGTCGCTGGCGGCAATCACGGGCGCTCCGCCCTCGCCCAGGGTGTCCGCAACGTACGACGTGCGCGGTTCTGCGGCCGGATGGAGCAGGTTGTAGCGATCTACCTCCGCCCCCTCTCTCTGCAGCTCATTGAAGCTGGTTACGCTGAACGTTTCGCTGCTGACGCCGAATTCGAGCAGCAATTTCGACGCAGCTTCGACTTCCCGGAGGATCGTTCCACTGCCCAGCAACCGCACGTGACGGCCTTCTTGTTTGCCCTGTTCACCCAGCCGATACATACCACGGACGATCCCTTCTTCAGCGCCCCTGGGCATTTTCGGCTGAACGTAGTTTTCATTCATCACCGTGATGTAGTAGAAAACATGCCGCCCCTCTGCATACATCTCCTGCAGACCTCGATGGAGGATCACCGCAAGCTCATACGCATAAGCGGGATCGTAGCTGCGGCAATTCGGAATCGTGGACGCCAGTACATGACTGTGGCCGTCCTGATGTTGCAGACCTTCGCCGTTGAGCGTCGTACGGCCCGCCGTGCCACCCATGAGAAAGCCGCGGGCTTGCATGTCTCCCGCAGCCCACGCAAAGTCGCCCACCCGCTGAAAACCAAACATCGAGTAGAAGATGTAAAAGGGGACCAGCGTCAGCCGATGATTACTGTAGGCGGTCGCCGCAGCCAACCACGCCGAAAACGCGCCCGCTTCGTTGATCCCCTCCTCGAGTACCTGGCCATCCTTCGATTCCCGGTAGGCGGCGATCTCGCCGAAATCTTCCGGTTCGTAAAGCTGGCCTTCGGAGGAGTAGATGCCAAGTTGACGGAACATCCCTTCCATACCGAAGGTGCGCGCCTCATCCGGGATGATCGGCACGACCCGTTCCCCCAGCACCTTGTCACGCGCCAGGATGGACAGCATTCGCACGAACGCCATGGTGGTTGAAATACGGCGTTTACCGGACCCCTTCAACTGTGACTCGAATATCTTCAGGTCTGGAACCGCAAGGGTTTCCTGGTCCAAGGACCGTTGCGGCAGCGGTCCGCCCAACGGTTCACGCTGCCGACGCAGGTACACCATTTCGGGAGAGTCTGCAGGTGGCCGATAGTATGGCACCTCACCTAGCTCCTCGTCGGACAAGGGAATGTCGAAACGGTCCCGGAAACGCTTGAGGCTGTCGAGGTCGAGCTTCTTCACCGAGTGCGTCGTATTCTCCGATTCGCCCGCGTCGCCCATACCGTAGCCTTTCACGGTCTTCGCGAGGATGACGGTGGGCTCACCCGTGTGATTCACCGCCGCGTGATACGCGGCGTAGACTTTGAAGGGGTCATGGCCGCCTCGATTCAGACGCATGATGTCGTCATCCGAGAGATGCTCCACGAGCGACAGCAGCTTGGGGTCCTTGCCAAAAAAGTGTTCGCGGGTGTAAGCGCCGCCCCTGGCCTTGTAGTTCTGATACTCCCCATCCACCGTTTCGTTCATACGCTGCTGCAGAAGGCCTTGGGCATCGTTGGCGAACAGAGGATCCCAGTGTCGACCCCAGATCACTTTGATCACGTTCCACCCCGCGCCGCGAAACGCCCCTTCCAGCTCCTGAATAATCTTGCCGTTACCGCGCACCGGCCCGTCGAGGCGTTGCAGGTTGCAATTCACGACGAAAATCAGGTTGTCCAACTTCTCCCGCGCAGCGAGGCCCAGGACGCCCAGCGACTCCGGCTCATCGCACTCGCCATCGCCGAGGAACGCCCAGATCTTGCGGTCTCCCATCGATATCAGACCGCGACTGTCGAGATACTTCATGACGTGGGCTTGATAAATCGCCTGGATGGGTCCCAGCCCCATGGACACCGTCGGAAACTGCCAGTAATCCGGCATCAGCCAGGGATGCGGGTATGACGACAAACCGTTGCCGTCCACCTCCCGCCGAAAGCGGTCGAGCCGTGCCTCGTCAAAGCGACCCTCGAGGTAGGATCGCGCATAGATGCCCGGGGCGCTGTGGCCCTGAAAAAAGATCAGATCACCCAGGTGGTCGTCGCTGGCGCCCTTGAAGAAATAATTGAAACCCACGTCGTAGAGCGTCGCGGCAGAGGCAAAACTGGCGATATGCCCACCGAGTTCACTGTCGTCGAGATTGGCCCGTTGAACCATCGCGAGGGCGTTCCAGCGAATCAGGGAACGAATCCTTCGCTCCATGAACAGGTCGCCCGGCATGACCGCTTCTTTACCGGTAGGGATGGTGTTTCTATACGGCGTCGTGATCGTGTACGGCAACCGCGCGCCAGTGCGGGCCATCCGGGACGACATGCGTTCCAACAGGAAGTTGGCGCGTTCCACGCCTCCGGCGTCGAGGACGTTCTCCAGCGCCTCCAGCCACTCCTGGGTCTCGACGGGGTCAATGTCGGCTACATTGCGGGGAAAGGGCATCAGTCGAGGGGCTTTCCGAGGAGATCAGACAGTATAGTACGCTGGCCACAGCCAGGACCGGACGCGGCGGGATTGGGTAGGTGCCTTCGATTTTCGTGCCGCCCAGATCAATGCCGATCGGCAACGTCGACCCGGCGCCGTGCGCGCGAACTGAGGGCCGCCAGGAAACCGGACCAGTCGAACGAGGCTCCCGGATCGGTCTTGCGTCCGGGCGCTACCTCCTGATGGCCCACCACCGAACCCAGGTGCAAGGCCGGGTATCGTACGAACAATGCATCGGCAACGTCTGCCAGCGCGGCATACTGCGCCGCCGCGTAGGCTACGTCGTCCGCCCCCTCGAGCTCGATTCCTACCGCGAAATCGTTGCAGTTGACACGTCCTCGCCAACACGACTCACCGGCGTGCCACGCGCGTTTATCGAATGCTACGTACTGGTTGATGGCACCCGATCGATCGATGAGCACGTGTGCAGAGACCCGGACCCCCGCCAGATCGGCAAGCTGCGGAGTCGCACTGCAATCGAGGGTATTGGAGAACAACCGATCCACGAGCCCGTCACCGAACTGTCCCGGCGGCAGGCTGATGCCGTGTATGACAAGCAATGAAATCTCATTCGCCGGGCGTTCGTCGCAATTGGGCGAGGTGCGCCGACGCGCGCCGCTCAACCAGTGGTCGGGGCCAACCGTCAACGGATTCGACATGTGCTGCCCGTGCTCATCCGCTCGATCCTCGCACGCTCAGCCCTACCGCTCAACCACCGGTTCAAACCTGTAAACCACCACCGCCTGTCGCTAGAATCGCTGCTTTAGCCGGGACTCGTCGATGGTGAGCGAAGACGCGTTGAGCGTTGACATCCGCCGCAGTGTGGCCGCCGCCCTGGCGGAGGACATCGGCACGGGCGACATCAGCGCCGAACTCATCGATCGGCACGGGGTGGCCAGTGCCACGGTAACGACACGTCAGGACGGGGTCTTCTGCGGCCTCGCCTGGGCCGATGAAGTCCTAACGCAAGTCGACCCCGCAATACGAAGCCATTGGCACGTAGCGGACGGCGATCACATCCATGCGGAGCAATGTTTGGTGGACCTGACCGGCCCATCGCGTGGCTTGCTCACCGCCGAACGTAGCCTGCTCAACTTTCTCCAGTTGCTGTCCGGCACCGCAACTCTGACGGCGCGCTACGTCGAAGCGATCGCCGAATACCCGGCCACGATCCTCGATACGCGCAAGACGATTCCCGGAATGCGACTCGCGCAAAAGTACGCGGTCCGCTGCGGCGGCGCCCGCAACCATCGTCTCGGTCTGTACGACGCCTTTCTGATCAAGGAAAACCACATTGCCGCAATCGGATCCATCGGCGCCGCAATCACACAAGCGCGGGTCACTGCTTCAGGTCGGCCGCTGCGAGTGGTGGTAGAGGTCGAAGTGGAGACAGAAGAGCAACTGCTTGAGGCACTAGCGGCGGAGCCAGACATCATCATGCTCGACAACTTCGACGTCGCGGCACTGAGCCGCGCAGTGGAGCAAACCGCGGGGCGCGCCAAACTCGAGGCATCGGGGGGTATCACGCTCAGCAATCTAGCAGCCATTGCCGCGACCGGCGTCGACTACGTCTCCGTGGGCGAGATCACCAAGCAGCTCATCCCACTGGACCTGTCGATGCGCTTCGCCTGAGCCCAACTCGGGCGGACCTCACTGGCGCTCGCCGGACCCGGGACCAAACAACCAGAAACGGTGATCGATCTCATGGATGCCGGCAAGCCTGGCGCGGAGCGCGTCGAGTTGCACCCGCATCCCGGCGTCGCCTTGCCGTGCGGCGCTCTCCTCCAGCAACGCGAAGTAGCGCAGTGCCCGCGCCTCATCCTGGTATTTGATCAATGTCAGGCGCGGCAGGATCAGCTCCCTGAGCAGCGCGTGGCGTTGCGCCGCAGCGCCGGTCTGCTCGTACACGGACAGCAGCGCATCCACGCCGGGGTAGAACAGCGGGTCCAGGCTCACCGAGGCCAACAACATCCGCTCGACGGATTCGTCGGCGCGCAGGGTACCCGCAG
>SMWF01000098.1 GCA_004357385.1 Gammaproteobacteria bacterium
CTGGGCTTTCACATCCAACTGACCAAACCGCCTACGCGCGCTTTACGCCCAGTAATTCCGATTAACGTTCGGACCCTCCGTATTACCGCGGCTGCTGGCACGGAGTTAGCCGGTCCTTCTTCTGTAGTTAACGTCAAGACCCAGGGGTATTAACCCTGAGCTTTTCTTCGCTACTGAAAGTGCTTTACAACCCGAAGGCCTTCTTCACACACGCGGCATGGCTGGGTCAGGCTTGCGCCCATTGCCCAAGATTCCCCACTGCTGCCTCCCGTAGGAGTCTGGACCGTGTCTCAGTTCCAGTGTGGCTGGTCGTCCTCTCAGACCAGCTACGGATCGTCGCCTTGGTGAGCCTTTACCTCACCAACTAGCTAATCCGACGCAGGCTCCTCTAATAGCGCGAGGTCCGAAGATCCCCCGCTTTCCTCCTAAGAGCGTATGCGGTATTAGCCCGAGTTTCCTCGGGTTGTCCCCCACTACTAGGTAGATTCCTACGCGTTACTCACCCGTCCGCCGCTCGTCAGCTGGGAGCAAGCTCCCACTGTTACCGCTCGACTTGCATGTGTTAAGCCTGCCGCCAACGTTCAATCTGAGCCATGATCAAACTCTTCAGTTTATAAAGGAGCGGAAACATTCTTCAGAAACAAACTTCGTTTCAGAAGATGAATCCGCAATCTCAACCATTGGCCCGTTAATGAATCATCAGGTGCCCACACGAATGGCTTGCTAGTTTGTTAAAGAGCGGGCCGTAGGGTGTCACCCCGCGGGCCAAGGGATGCGTATTATACGCAGCGACTTTTGCTTGGCAAGCGAAAAACTCAAAGCAATTCCGTCAACCGTGAACGGCCAGATGCCAGGCCTTTTTTCCGCGCCGGATCAAATGATATCGGCCGTGCAGCGCAGCGTCCGGCTCAAGGATCGCATCGGTTGCTTCGATCAACGCATCATTGACGCGAATGCCCTTGCTCTGGACCAGCTTGCGCGCCGCGCCGCGGGAGTGCGCCAGCGGGCTCTCCACCAGCACGGCCAGCAACCGGTCATCGGTGATCGTGGTGCAGGAGATTCCATCCTGACGCAGCTGTTCCAGATCCGATTCGGTCAGACTACGAATGGCCCCGCCAAATAACGCGCCGGAGATCCGCTTTGCGGCTGCGAGCCCTTCGGAGTCGTGCACCAGCCCGGTGACTGCCTCGGCGAGGCGTCGCTGGGCGGCCCGCCGCTGTGGTTGCTCAGCCACCTCGACGCCCAGCGCGTCGATCTCTTCCAGCTCGACAAAGCTGAACACTTTCAGGAAGTTAACCACGTCCGCGTCCGCCGTGTTCAGCCAGAACTGATAGAAGCGGTAAGGCGAAGTTTTCGTGGCATCCAGCCACACGGTGCCCGATTCGGTCTTGCCGAACTTAGTGCCGTCGGACTGGGTGACCAGGGGCACGGTGAACGCAAAACAGTCTTGCTGCAGGACGCGCCGGACCAGGTCCATCCCGCCCGTGATGTTGCCCCACTGATCGCTTCCCCCAACCTGCAACGTGCAATCGTAGCGCCGGGCCAATTCCAGAAAGTCCATGGACTGGAGGATCATGTAGCTGAATTCGGTATACGAGATGCCGCTGTCATCCCGCTCCAGGCGGACCCGCACAGACTCCTTCCGGGTCATCGCATTGACGGAAAAGTGCTTGCCGATATCCCGTAGAAAGGTGATAACGTCAAGCTCTCTGGTCCAGTCGAGGTTGTTCACCACAAGCCCCGCGTTGTTGCCTTCCAGGTCAATGAACCGGGAAACCTGGGCACGAATCCGCTCCACCCAGTCTGCTACCAGATCGCGATCGTTCAGGGAGCGCTCGTCAGCCTTGAAGGACGGATCCCCGATCAGCCCGGTCGCACCTCCCACCAGGGCGATGGGCCGGTGGCCAAGCTGCTGAAACCGCCGCAATGCCAGCAGCGGGACGAGATTACCCGCTTGCAGGCTGTCCGCCGTCGGGTCGAATCCGCAGTAGAGGGTGCGGGAGCCCGCAACAAGGTGAGCATCAAGCCCTTCACGGTCCGATATCTGCGCAACCAGATCGCGCTTTTCGAGTTCCTCGAGCGGGGAACCACCCATGGCGGTGACGTCCGTCAGCAACTGCGCGCGAACCATAGCAAAAATCCGACCGGTCACGCAGCGCCGCCTCCCATTCGTGCGGCATTCGTGTCCGAAGGGGGTTCCTTGCCACACCTCAATCGCAATATACTTGGCGCGCGATCTAAACTGAGACACAAGAAAGCGTACCTAACCGTCAGATTTAGATAATCTTTTCCCATGAGTTCGGTAAAACAATTTCCGCAGTCACATCTGCTGCTAGCAGCCCTCGTCGCGTTGCTGCTGACGTCGTACCTGCTCGCGAGCCCGGATACTCACGAGCAGGATCGATTCACGACGGAACTGGTACTCGAGCGTCTCGAGCCGACCCTCACCGAGCCCGTCAGCGCAACAGCCCCAACCGGACCACCTACCCACACGCACACCGAGACCGTACGTGCCGGAGATTCGCTTGCGGCGATCTTCAAGCGCCTGGACATCCCGGCTCGCGAACTGCAAGCGGTGCTCGACAGCGGAACAACCGCACAGCGCCTGAAGCGCATTCATCCGGGCCACCAGTTGACCTTGATCACTCTCGCAGACGCCGCGGCAGGCGAACCGACGCTACAGTCGTTGAGCTATGCAACCGGTGCGCTGGAGCGGCTGGTGTTCAAGCGCGAAGGTGATGTATTCGTAGCCCGCCACATTGAGCGACAACCGGATCGGGTGATGGCGTACAAGACCAGCACGATCGAATCGTCCTTGTTTCTCGCCAGCCAACAGATCGGCCTGAACGACGACATTGCCGTGCGCCTGGCCCGGATCTTTCAGTGGGATATCGATTTCGTCCTCGACATTCGCCAGGGTGACCAATTTCATCTGCTGTACGAGGAGTTGTACCTGGACGAGGAATTCATAGGGTTCGGCGAGATTCTCGCAGCCGAGTTCGTCAACCGCGGCAAGGCCTACCGCGCCATTCGCTATACGGACGGGAACGGGGATTCCAATTACTTCACGCCTGACGGCCGGAGCATGCGCAAAGCGTTTCTCCGGGCTCCGGTACAGTTCTCACGGATCAGCTCAAACTTCAACCTGCGCCGGCTGCACCCGATCCGAAAGCGGGTGATACCCCATCGTGGCATCGACTACGCGGCGCCTGCCGGGACACCGATCCTTGCCGCAGGCGACGGCAAAGTCATCAGCGCAACGCGCAACAGTGCGAGTGGAAACTTCGTGGTGATTCAACACGGCCAGCAGTTCCAGACCAAGTACCTGCACCTGTCCAAATTCGGCCGCGGGGTACGTGCCGGAAAGCGAGTCCAGCAGGGACAGATCATCGGCTACGTCGGATCGACCGGCTTGGCTACTGGTCCACACCTGCACTATGAATTCCTCGTCAACGGCATCTACAAGAACCCGCGCACGGTCTCATTGCCTGAAGCCAAGCCGATTCGAGCAAAGGAGCGAGCCAGATTCGAACTGCACGCCGCGCCTCTGCTGGCCCTACTGGACAACTACAAGCAGCAGGTCGAACTCGCCGTTCGATGACCGTCGCGACCGAAGACCTCTTCATTGGCGCCATCTCCGGCACCAGCATGGACGGTATCGATCTGGCAGTTCTCAGGAACGGCCCCTCCCCCGCCATTGAAGCCGGCCACACCGCACCCTTTACGGACGCGCTGAGAAACGCGCTCTCGGATCTCGCGCTCGGGCGTGTGCAGGATCTCGATGCACTGGGCGCTGCTCATGCAGCGCTGGGCGACGCAATCGGTGCGGCCATCTTGTCCTTCCTGCGCGACCTCGGGTTGGACCCCAGTCAGATTCGCGCCATCGGCAGCCACGGCCAGACGGTGCGCCACCGTCCGCAAGGCGATCAGGCCTTCAGCCTGCAGATCGGCGATCCGAATCGCATCGCCGAACGCACCGGAATTGACACGATCGCTGACTTTCGCGGGCGGGACATTGCCGCGGGTGGCCAAGGCGCACCACTGGTACCCATGTTCCACCAGGCGCTTTTCGGAAGCGCCTCGACCGATCGAGCAATATTGAACATCGGTGGGATCGCCAACCTGACGCTGCTGTCGAAAAGCGCGGAATGTCCACTGTCCGGATTCGACACCGGTCCCGGCAACACCCTGCTCGATGCCTGGGTGGAACAGTGCATGAGACAACCCTTCGACACGGACGGAGCCTGGAGCGCCGGCGGTGGCGTGGCACCCACACTGCTGAAAGAACTCGCGGAAGACCCGTACTTTGCGCGGCCGCCGCCGAAAAGCACCGGCAAAGAGCATTTCAATCTTGGCTGGTTCGAACCCCGCATCGCCGGGTTTGATCCGCGAGACGTCCAGGCCACCCTGGCACAACTGTCGGCCGATACCGTTGCTACGGCACTGCTCCGCTGGGGTTCTCCACGCGGGGAGGTCATCGTCTGCGGGGGCGGGCGATTGAACCATGACCTGATGCAGCGTCTCGCCCAGGCGCTGCCCGATCATACGATCGAACCCTGCGAGACCCTGGGTCTGTCCGGCGACTGGATCGAAGCCGCCGCCTTTGCATGGCTGGCCGCCCGACACATTGCCCGTCAACCCGGCAATTCGGCGGAGGTCACCGGTGCCGCCGGCCCCCGCGTCCTCGGCGCACTCTATCCGGCATAGCCGAGCCAGCATTTCGGCACGCGAGCGCGGGAGCCTATAACCCCGAGCGTCCCAAAGAGCAGCAGGATGTACGTACCGCAATTAGATAGAAAACGAGTTTCCGCAGCCGCAGGTCGATGATGCGTTCGGATTTTCGACGACGAACTGGGCCCCTTGCAGATCTTCCTTGAAATCGACCTGGGCACCGGCGAGGTAGGGATAACTCATCGCGTCGACCAGCATGGTCACGCCATCGGTTTCAACGATCGCGTCGTCTTCAGCGACTTCTTCATCGAAGGTGAATCCATACGAGAAGCCGGAACAGCCGCCACCGGTGACGAACACACGCAGCTTCAGGTCGAGGCCTTCTGCTTCGATGAGTCGCCGCACCCGGGCCGCAGCGCGTTCGGAAAATTGTATATGCAGGGTCATAGGTCCCAGATTTGTTCGAGTCAGCCGCCCATTATCCGAAACTGCACCACCTGACGTCAATACAGCTTGGTCGGGCGTGGTGTCTCATGAGACACCACCTAGTCGGGCCAGGGGCTTGCTAAGCCTTGGCTTCAGCGCCCGCTTCTGCCGATGCCTCGTCGGCCCCCTGGATCGGGTGGATACTGGCCTTTTCGGCCACGTCATCCGTCACGTGCACCAGTTGGCCGTCCACCATCGCGCCGAGTTGCATTTCGATGAGTTTGTAGTAGACGGTGCCCGAAATCTTGGCGTTGCTGGCGAGTTCGACCCGCGTGCCGGCATGAACATCGCCCACGACGCTGCCATTGACCACTACGAACGGCACCTTGATCTCACCATTGACCGTCCCAACCTCGCTGATCACCAGCGTGGCGGTGCCGTCAGCGTCAGCAGTGACATTACCGTCGATGTAGCCGTTCACGAACAGCTGATCGGAAAAATGGACATCACCCGAGATGCGCGTGTTCTCCGAGATTAGCGTAGCCCCTTTGACCGCTTTACCACCGGTATTATTCTTGAACATCGTTGACCTCTTTTCAGCTTCAGCCGCGCTGCAGATTCCAGCTGAAGGTTCTCTGTATCTGTTTGCCTCTACGGCCCGACGATACTGCTGTCACGACCACCCGCTCGGCTTCAAAGTCTGCCGGTAGCTCCAGCGTCCCGGCAAAGTCCTGAAAGTACCGGAAGCGGAATTCCAGAGGATAGGCCTCAGGTTCGCTCAAATCTGTGAGCGAGAGCACCTGTTGAGCCCCTCGCGCGGAGCCGATCACATCCAGGTTGACCTGCCCGCGTATGAATTCATGGCGGTCGACGACCTGAGTCAGCAGCAGACGGTACTCAATCGTTACACGCCCGCCTCGTTCGCCACTCGCGATGAGATCCAGCTTCTCGACCCGCAAGCCCCGCTGAGCCTCCGATGGCGCCATCAGCCGTCGATAAAACCGAACCTCCTCTTCGATCTCAGCGCGCTGGTCCCCCATCTCCTTGATGGTCTGGCGCAGTTGCTCGGTCGCATCGACGTCAATCACCCGACCGAGTTCGATATCCGCCAGTTGACGCTCCAACGCGACCGTCCGTTCCTGAAGCGCGGCGTGCGCATCCTGCAACGATTCATGGGTTGCAACGGCAATGCCGCCGCCGCCCATCCGCGCAAGCTGCCAACCCGCGTACGACGCCCCTGCGATCACCAGTGCCCCGGCGCACCACAACACCGCGTTGAGGCCTGGCCGCCGCTCGACCACCACCATCCGCCGTGAATTTCGCATGCTGTTCATCTGGCCTTGCGCCGAACACCCCTTTGCTCAAGCGGCGTGCAATGCCGCCATGCTCTAATATCGCTGGTCGTTCAATGTTATGGCGAGGTACTGCTCAGATCCCGATGCCAGGTCTCAAACTCCCGACACGGCGCACTGCCGCAACCTGGTTTCGACGCTCCCGGCGACCCGCTACGGGCGGCTCGGCGCACCTGGAATTCTTCCGTAGCCAACTGGCGAGTGTCGAAGCATTGCCGCAACTGGCCTTCCTGGCGGTGATCACCGGTGCCTTGGCAGGGGCCGTCATTCTAGGCTTCCGTGCGGGCATCGAGTTTACGCTGACTGAACTGCTTCCGGAAAGGGATCCGGAGAATTTCGAAGGCCTGAGCTGGGAATCGGTTACGACACGGTCAATGGCGCCATGCTCGGCCAGATCGCAATGACTACCCTGGCGCTGCTCGTGGTCACGAAACTGGTCGCCAGCGCCGCCTGCGTAGGACTCGGTCTGCCCGTGGGCCTGATCGGTCCGAGTCTCGTGATGGGCGCCGCATTCGGTGGCCTGCTGGGTGGCGTCGGCAGCATCTTGTATCCCGAAGCAGCTACCTCTCCGGGTTTCTACGTGATGCTCGGCATGACCGCCAGCCAGGTGTTCCGGCAACGCTCCGTGTTCCTCTCGACCCTCGAGACGCTCGGCTTACAATACCCACCGAATCCCGTATCCTTGCATCTGCAACGCGCCGGCGTCGCAAGCCTTATGCATCGGGATTTCGTGCGCCTGCCGGAGGTCATGGACCCGGCACAAGCCCGGTTGGCGCTGCAGCAACCACTCACATGGGTAGTGATCGAGGCGCCCGATGGCGCTCCACGCTGCGTGCTGTACGCAAGTGACCTCAACGTATTCATGGATCAACACCACAAGGACACCGAGGATCCGGTCCACCTCATGGAGATTCCTGGCATGCGCAAGGACGTAGACGCTATCGATATCCGGGCCACGCTGCAACAAGCGCTCGACCAACTTCGCGCCACCGGCGTAGAAGCGCTCTGCGTCACGCGTAGCGCGGCTCCGCTGATCACGCCGATCGTCGGGATCGTCACCCGCGAGGACATCGACCGTTACACCGGGGTATCCGGCTGAGCCGGGGGGTCGGCTGACACGCCACCGATCATGCTCTGGGTAAAGGCGCTACACCTATTCGGTGTCATCTGCTGGTTTGCGGGCCTCTTCTATCTACCGCGTTTGTTCGTGTATCACGCCATGACGGACGACCAGCCCGGATCCGAGCGGTTCAAACTCATGGAGCGCAAACTGTATCGCGTCATCATGACGCCTTCGGCGGTGATCGCCGTCGGCTCTGGCGTCTGGCTGTTGACCCTGACGTGGCGGGCCTACGGCAGCAGCCTGTGGCTGTGGTTGAAACTTGCGCTCGTCGGATTGCTGATCGGTTTCCACCTCTACTGCGGTCGTACGCTGCGGCGGTTCGCCGCCGACCAGAACCTCAGCAGCGATCGGTTCTTTCGCTGGTTCAACGAAATGCCGGTGCTGGTACTGTTGGCAATCCTGGTACTGGTGGTCGTAAAGCCTTTCTAACGGTCCCGTAACGGTCTTCTAACGGACAACAGCAATGCCCAACCTCGAACGATCCCGCGCTCTTATCCAGCGTGCGTGCCTCAGCATTCCCGGCGGCGTGAACTCGCCGGTGCGCGCCTTCAAAGGCGTTGGCGGAACCCCGGTGTTCTTCGAATCGGGTAAGGGCGCCTACCTGACCGACGTCGACGGGAACCGCTACATCGATTACGTCGGCTCCTGGGGTCCGATGATTCTCGGGCATGCCTGCGAGCCTGTACTGGAGGCCGTCACCCGGCGCGCCACCGCAGGGCTCGGCTTCGGCGCCCCGACCGAACTCGAGATACAGATGGCTGAGAAGGTCGTCGGCCTGGTTCCGGGCATCGATCAGGTGCGCATGGTGAACTCGGGAACCGAGGCCACCATGTCCGCAATCCGCCTGGCACGCGGATTCACGGGCCGCAGCCTGATCATCAAATTCGATGGCTGCTACCACGGCCATTCTGATTCGTTGCTGGTGAAAGCCGGGTCCGGGTTGCTGACCCTGGGAATCCCAGACAGCCCCGGGGTTCCCGAGGCAACCGCACAACTCACGCTGAACCTCCCGTTCAACGACAGCGACGCCCTGAGCCAGGCATTTACCGACTATGCGGGCCAGATCGCCTGCGTCATCATCGAACCGGTCGCCGGAAACATGGGCTGCATCCCGCCGCTGCCGGGCTTCCTCGAGTCGCTCAGAGAAATGACGGCGCGTGACGGCGCGGTGCTGATCTTCGACGAGGTCATGACCGGATTTCGCGTCGCCCTGGGCGGTGCCCAGGAACGCTACGGCGTAACGCCAGACCTCACGACCCTCGGCAAGATCATCGGAGGCGGCCTGCCGGTGGGTGCCTTCGGCGGCAAGGCGAACATCATGGAACACATCGCGCCGAATGGGCCGGTCTACCAGGCGGGCACGCTATCCGGCAACCCGCTGGCCATGGCTGCCGGTTTGGCGATGTTGACCGAGATCGAAGCCGACGGGTTCTACGACCGCCTGGAAGCCCGGACCAACCGCCTTGTCGACGGGCTAACCGAAGCCGCGGCACGCCACAACGTGCCGGTGCTGGCCAACCACGTCTGCGGTATGTTCAGCCTGTTCTTCACCAGCGCCCGCTCGGTCGATCGTTTCGATGACGTCGCAGCATCCGACGTCGACCGCTTCAACCGGTTCTTTCATGCCATGCTGTCGCACGGCGTATACCTGGCGCCTTCGGCATACGAGACTGGTTTTCTGTCCGACGCCCACGGCGAGGACGAACTCGAAGCGACCCTGGCTGCCGCCGATCAGTCCTTCGCGGAGATCGCTCAATGAGCCGATACGACCTTTATGGCCTTGGCAACGCCCTGGTGGACATGGAGTTCAGCGTCGATGATTCCTTTCTCGGCGATCATGGCATTATCAAGGGCCACATGACGCTGGTCGACGCGCCGCGAATCGAAGCACTGCTCGACAGCCTGAGCGAGCTTTCGCCGAAACGCGCCAGTGGCGGTTCCGCGGCGAACACGCTGATCGCTGTCCAAGCCTTCGGCTCAAGCACGTTTTACAGCTGCAAGGTCGGCGACGATGAAATCGGACGCTACTTCGTCGACGATCTCGCCGAGATCGGTGTCGACACCAACACCCAGCAGGGCAATAGCAGCGGTCCTTCCGGACGCTGCCTGGTCCTGATCACCCCGGACGCCGAGCGCTCCCTGAACACCTTTCTTGGCATCTCCGAGCAACTCGCACCCGCCGAAATAGATCCCGACGCACTACGCAACTCGCGGTGTCTCTACATCGAAGGCTATCTGAGTTCATCCGCTACCGGACGCGCCGCAGCGGTTCATTGCCGCGAACTTGCGGAAAGCGAGCAGGTCCGTACGTCCCTCACGTTGTCCGATCCGAGCATGGTGGAAGTCTTTCGAGAGGGCCTCATCGAAATGCTCGGCAACGGCGTCGATCACCTGTTCTGCAACGAAGAAGAGGCGTTGGCCTGGGCGGGTACCGACCGAATGGACATCGCCATCAAGGAGTTGAAGGACGTTGCGCGGGCCTTGAACATCACCCTCGGCGCCCGCGGCAGCTTCGCCGTAGAGCGCGGCTCAACGCGCGAGGTGCCAGGCTTCAAAACGAAGGCCGTCGATACCAATGGCGCCGGCGACATCTACGCCGGCGCCGTGCTACACGGCTGGTGCACAGGCATGGAGAGCGCCACCGCGGCGAGTTTCGGCAACTTCGCGGCCGCCCATCTGGTGGCCCAGTACGGCGCCCGCCTCAGCTCGCCCGATGACTATCAGGCGTTGCTCACGGGCTTTGGGGGTCCACAGTAAAGGGCAATCGGGAACCGAGACGAGTGGCGAGCGGGGAGACGTCGGCTGCGTAGGCGAGCACCTCGACGCCCGCATCGAGCGCCTCTCGAACCGCACGTGCATAGTCCGGATCAATCTCGGCTGCGCAGCTGACCCGGCGGATGCCGGTGTGCTGGACGCAGAACACCAGGACGGCCCGGTCGCCGTCGCGCACACGCCGCTGCAGCGCCCGGGCATGCCGGGTTGCACGTTCGCTGCGAGCATCCGGGAACAGGCCCAAGCCATCGTCCAGACACAACGTCACGCTCTTAACCTCAACGAAGCAGGGCGGTCGTTCCGGACTGCGCAGCCGGAAATCGAAGCGGCCCGGTCCGTCAGGCACGGGAACCTCCCGAGCCCGCTCCGGATAGCTCGAAAGCTCGGGAATCTGGTCGCCCGCCAGCGCTTCACCGACCAGTGCATTGGCAAACGCGCTGTTGATACCAATTCGTTCGCCCCCTGTGGTTTCGACCAGCTCCAGCGAATGGGCGTATTTACGTTTCGGATTGTCCGAGGTCGAGTACCACACGCGACTGTCCGGCTCGGCACAACCCGTCATCGCGCCGGTGTTTGGACAGTGCATCGTCACCAGTTCGCCGTCCGCGGTCACGACGTCCGCAAGAAACCGCTTGTAGCGTCGTTTCAGGGTTCCCGGGCGAAGTTCCGGTTCGTAGACCACTAGCCGACCCCCACTAACTGAACCCCCAATCGGTCAACGCGTCACCGATCCGCTCGAGACCCCGCCGGATCTGGTCCTCGCCGGTGGTAAAGGCGAATCGAACGTTGCAATCGGACTGGTGGGTGCCGAAATCGGTACCCGGTGTCACCGCGACCCCGTAGTCTTCCAGCAGCCGGCTGCAGAAGTCATCCGAATTCATGCCCCAGGCACCAATATCCACGTACAGGTAGAACGCACCTTCCGGTACCAGCGCGACGCGCAGACCCAAGCGCCCCAGCCCGGACACGAGGAGGTCACGCCGCGTTTCGAAGATGTCCCGGCGCCGCTCGTGCTCTGCTAAAGCCTCCGCGGAAAAGGCGGCCAGCGCCGCGTATTGGGAAATGCTGGGTGGGGCGATGAACAGATTCTGGGCGAGCCGCGACACCGGCGGCACGGCATCTTCAGGAATCACCATCCAGCCCAGGCGCCAGCCGGTCATGCCGAAGTACTTGGAGAAGCTGTTGATGACGTACAGGTTCGCCGCGCCCGACAGGGTCAGTGCCGTGCCACAGTGCCCGGAACCGCCGCCGTACGTGAGACCCTGGTAGATCTCGTCCAGTACGATCGACGCCCCGCGCTCAACCGCGAGGTTGCTGAGTGCTTCGATGTCCCGACCGCGAAGCATCGCGCCCGTCGGATTGGAGGGCGAAGCCAGCATCAATCCATGGGTGTTGTCCTGCCAGCACTCGGCCGCGATCTCGGCGCTCATTTGATAGCCGCTGTCCGATCCCACCGGCACTAACTGCGCCTGCGCATTGACCAATGCCAGGAAGCTACGGTTGCAGGGATAACCGGGGTCGGTCATCAGCCAGCCGTCACCTGGATCGGCAAGCAAGGCGCAGGCCAGAATCAACGCACCACTCGCGCCGCTGGTCACCACGATTCGAGCAGGATCTAATTCGATTTCCCATTGGTCGCGGTAGAACTTCGCGATGCGGGCGCGCAGCTCCGGAATTCCGAGGGCTTCCGTGTACCCCGTATGGCCGTCTGCCAATGCCTGCTGCCCCG
This sequence comes from Gammaproteobacteria bacterium, assembly GCA_004357385.1. GTDB lineage: Bacteria > Pseudomonadota > Gammaproteobacteria > Pseudomonadales > Azotimanducaceae > SMWF01. The sequence goes on from SMWF01000098.1 coordinate 12,074, forward strand.
CCGTCACGATGGGTTCAGCGGTGCTGAAATCCGGCTCGCCTACCTCGAAGTGAACAATCGAGCGGCCTTCGCGTTCCAGTTGGCGCGCCCGCTCCATCAGCACCATGACGCGGAACGGCTGAACGTGGCGATTTCGCGCAGCAAACATCCCGTTGTTCCCGTTGAATCGACCCCACAAACAGGACGAAATTATATAGTCATCGAGGAAATCTTCTGGTAGCGTACGCGCCCTTCTCAGGAGGCCCCTGGGGCCAGCCAGGCGATTGGCGACAAAAGCGGAAATCCCCGCCTCGCCGGACCAACGTAAATTTTACAGAGTAACGTAGGAAATGGCTGCCAAGACCAGAAAAAAAACGTCTGCCAAAGCCACCGTAGAATCTCCGTTCAGGAATTTCACGCCCTACCAGCCGAAGCGCGGAGAGCCTTACATGGGGCCGAAGCAGCTGGATCATTTTCGCCACATCCTGAACGGATGGCGTCAGGAGCTGATGGAGGAGGTCGACCGTACGGTTCTCCACATGCAGGACGAAGCCGCAAACTTCCCGGACCCTGCAGACCGGGCGACCCAGGAAGAAGAGTTCAGCATCGAGCTGCGGACCCGGGACCGGGAACGCAAGCTGATCAAGAAAATCGATCAAACCATTGATCGAATCGACCTCGAGGACTATGGCTATTGTGATACCTGCGGCGTCGAGATCGGCGTGCAACGCCTGGAAGCGCGCCCCACTGCAACCCAGTGTGTCGACTGCAAAACCCTGGACGAGATTCGCGAACGCCAACTGCACGGCTGAGCGGAATACGCCGAGTCGCTGAAGACCCATGACGACTGGCTACGTCGGTCGTTTTGCCCCCTCCCTCACCGGTCCCCTTCATTTCGGTTCACTACTCGCCGCGCTGGCGAGTTACCTCGACGCGCGCGCCAACAACGGCCGCTGGTTGCTCCGGCTGGATGATCTCGACGTGCCGCGCAGCGTGCCTGGCGCTGAGCGCGAGATTCTCAATGCGCTCGAACACCACGCCCTGGAGTGGGACGGACCCGTTGTCCGGCAATCCGAGCGTACCGATAGGTATCGCGCCGCGTTTTCGCGGCTGGTCGATGCCGGTGAGCTGTTTCTGTGCAGCTGCTCACGGCGTTCGCTGCGCGGTCTTACCGTCTACCCCGGGACCTGCCGATCAAGAATTATTCACAGCGTCTCGAATGCGGATGCCGCCACCGGCCTGGCCGCGGTTCGCATCCGTGTTCCCGCCACTCGCTATGCCTTCGTCGACGAGGTATTCGGCGTCCAGGGGGAATCGCTCGATGCGCATACCGGTGACTTCATCGTACGCCGACGTGATGGACTGTTCGCCTATCAGTTGGCTGTGGTCGTGGACGACGCGGCGGCGCATGTCAGCCATGTAGTGCGCGGCGCCGATCTCCTCGACAACACGCCCCGACAGCTGTATCTGATGGACCAGCTCGGGCTCGATCCACCAGGCTACGCCCACATACCGGTGATTACCGACCGTACCGGTGCAAAGCTCTCGAAGCAGACCTTTGCCCGCGCGATCACCCCGCGTGACGCCGCGATGAACCTGTATTTGGCGCTTGAACTGCTCGGCCAGGAGCCGGAACCAGAGCTTTTGCATGCCGCGCCGCGAGTTCTGCTTGCCTGGGCCCGAGCGCACTGGGCATTGAATCAGGTACCTGCGACGTCCCGGTTTTCCGACTTCGTGAGTATCTGATGCGCCTTTGCTACCATCCGCTGCCAGTACCGCAATGCGGCTCGTAGCGTATTTCATGACGCGAATTCTGCTGGTCGAACCCGATTCCGCACGCCGCGAGGGGCTCCGCTCCCGCCTGGAAGACAATGGATTCACCGTTGTCGAGACACCGGACCTGACTGACATCGCGGAATTCGACCCGGCCAACCTGCATGCGGTCATCAGCAATGCCGTTCTGCCCACTCGAGCCGGCGTCGATCTACTTTCGATCATCGGCCGGCTACCGCTGATTCTGATCGCGGAACACGGCAGCATCCCGCAAGCCGTAGCCGCCGTAAAACTCGGCGCCCGCGACTACCTGGCGCAACCCTTGGATCCCGATCAATTGATCGCATCGATCGAGCAACTGATAGATCAGGACGCCACCCTTCACGCCGAGACTCGCGAACGGCCGCCCGGCTATCCGATGATTGGCAGCTGCGCGGCGATGCTCGAACTGTTCGATCGTATCCGCAAGATCGCCCCTACCGAGTCGACGGTACTCATCCAGGGCGAATCCGGCACGGGCAAGGAACTCGTCGCACGCGCGCTGCATACCGACAGCCAGCGCCAACAGGCCCCGATGATCTCACTGAACTGTGCCGCCATCCCGGAAACATTGCTCGAGTCAGAGCTGTTCGGCCACGAACGCGGCGCGTTGGCAGGGGCAAGCACCACCCGCAGCGGACTGATTGAAGCGGCCCACGGAGGCACCTTGTTCCTGGACGAGATCGGCGAGCTACCGATCGAAGCCCAGGCGCGACTTTTGAGGGTTCTTCAGGAAGGCGAGACCAGGCGCGTGGGCGCGACCGAAACCCGGAAGGTGGACATCCGTTTGATCGCCACAACCCACCGCGATCTACAACGGCTGACCGAGGCGAACCACTTCCGGGAGGACCTCTTCGACCAACTGAACGTCCTGACACTCACCGTGCCGCCGCTACGCGAGCGTGGACAGGACATCGTCGAGCTGTGCGAACATCTGCTCCGGCGCGCCTGCAACAAGCTCAACAAACGCCCCTTACAACTGTCCCTCGATGCCATGCAGGCCGTGCGCGACTACCACTGGCCGGGCAACGTCCGCGAACTGGAAAATGCCCTTGACCGAGCGGTGATCCTGTGTGAAGGCAATCAGATCGAGCGTAACCTGCTGGCCATTGATGGCACGCTTCCGCGCGCGGTTTCCCCCCGCACCGACAGCGCCAGCGAGCCGACCAGCCTGGAAGACTACTTCGTCCGCTTCGTGACCGAGCACGAAGATCAACTCACCGAGACCGAACTCGCCGAAAAGCTCGGGATCAGCCGGAAGAGCCTCTGGGAGCGTCGCCAACGGCTCAACATTCCTCGCAAACGGACACGAAAGCGAGGCACACGCCGTTAGTGTCCTGCCCCATTCTTTTACGCTGCATTTGCCGCTTCTGGTAACATTCCCCGCTTCAAATAGACCAAGCGACTATCGATGACCTGTCATTCATGACGAATTCCGAAGGCGTAGCCACGCCTGACCGAATCGAAACAGCCACGCGCCTGGATCGTGACCAGCATGGCATCACCGTTGAACTGGTCGATGCTGCCGCGATGAACGTCATTACCGGGTTGCGCGATGCGGGTTTCGAAGCCCTTCTGGTCGGTGGCTGTGTACGGGACATGCTCCTCGGAATTGCGCCCAAGGATTTCGACGTTGCCACAGACGCTACCCCCGAGCAGGTCAGCCAGGTGTTCAGGCGCACACGCCTGATCGGCCGCAGGTTCCGCATCGCCCACGTCCGGTTCGGGCGGGAGGTCATCGAGGTTTCGACCTTCAGACGGCAACTCGATGACGAAGGCGAACCCGCCGTGAACAATCGCCGGGAGCTGCGCGGGAAGGACACCGCATTGTCAGCCGAGGGCGTCATTCTGCGGGACAACGCCTGGGGACGCATCGATGAAGATGCGTTTCGGCGCGACTTCACCGTCAACGCCCTGTACTACGATCCAATGGAAGAGGTACTGATCGACTACCTCGGCGGCGTCAACGACCTGCGTCACCGTCGCCTGAAACTGATCGGCAAACCGGCCATCCGATATCGCGAAGACCCCATTCGGATCATCCGCGCGATCCGCTTCGCCGCCAAACTCGATTTCGAGCTGGACGGCGCCACCGGGACCGCCATCCCCGAAACCTCGCACATGCTCAACGAAGTCGCTCCGGCGCGCTTGTTCGATGAACTGTGCAAGCTGTTCCTGCAGGGCAGCGCCGAGCAGGCGTGGCTGCTGGTGCGCGATCTGGATCTGGCGGAAACCCTGTTCCCGGACGTCGAACTCACCGACCATGTCGACGAATTGATTGTCAGCGCCATGCGCGGAACCGACGAACGCATTCGCGACGGCAAACCTGTCACCCCGGGCTTCCTGTTCGCCGTGCTGCTGTGGGATACCTATCTGGACCGACTTTTACGCCACACCGAATTCTCGTCCCTGGTCGAGGCGCGGGATAGCGCCAGCGTCGAGGTGCTGCGCGAGCAGGGCGAGATCTCGTCCATCCCGCGCCGTTTCTCTCAGTTCATCCGCGAAGTCTGGTTGATGCAGCCAAGGCTCGAAGCACGGGAACCCAAGACCCTGGGTCGCGTGCTGAGCCATCCTCGATTCCGAGCCGCATACGACTTTCTTTTGTTGCGCGCGGCAACGGGTGAGGTCGATCAGTCACTCGCCGACTGGTGGACCGAATATCAGGAGCTGGAAGGAGGCGAACAAGCCACCATGCGTAGCGCGCTCGACCCTGACAAGAGCCGCAAGCGCCGCCGCCGTCGACGCCGTCGGTCGGGGGACAGGCCGCAGACCCAGGACGTCGACGGCAACAGGCTGGACTCCGCATCCTCCTGACGTGCGCGTCTCGAACTGCACCCGTACGCAGCGACGCGCTATCATTGCCGAAGTAAATTCGATGTTGGGATATGGCTACCCCGTTGCTGAATCTGGACGATTTCGACTTGCCGCGCTTCATCGCGATCGAAGGGCCGATCGGGGTCGGTAAAACAACGCTGGCGAAGAAGCTCGCAGAGAGCTTTCGCTACCCCACAATGCTCGAGCCGTCGACCGAGAACCCGTTCCTCGACCGGTTCTATCGCGAAGGCGGCCGTCACGCGCTGCCAACCCAGCTGTTCTTCCTGCTGCATCGGAGCCAGCAGTTCACGGAACTCAGCACGGCCGGATTGTTCAGCCCGGTGGTCGTGTCCGATTTCCTCATGCAGAAGGACCGAATGTTCGCGGAGATCACCCTCGATCCCAACGAACTGGCGCTGTACGAGAAAATCCAGGAAAACCTGGATATCAAGCCACCCTGCCCCGATCTGGTGATCTACCTGCAGGCGCCTGAGCGTGTACTGATGGAGCGGATTCGTTCCCGCGGCGTCGCCCCCGAGCAACACATCAACAGCGACTACCTGCACACATTGGTCGAGGCGTATGCACGCTTTTTCCACTTCTACGACGAAGCGCCGTTACTGATCGTCAACGCCGCGGAAGTAGACCTGGCCGGCAACGATGATCACTACCGTGAGTTGATCGAACGCATCGTCAACATGCATGGCCCGCGACAGTACTTCAATCCACATCCAACGCTGATCTGAACCGAATGAACCCATGAGCACGCAGACCGCAAGCCAATCGGTGACCCTGAACACCTTGTTCGCCCGCAAACGCGACGGCCTCAGATTCGCCGCGCTCACCGCGTACGACGCGCTGTTTGCCGATCTCATCAGTGGCGCAGGAATTGAAGTCATTCTGGTCGGCGATTCGCTGGGCATGGTCCTGCAGGGTCACGACAGCACCCTGCCGGTCACGCTGAAGGACATGATTTATCACATGCAGTGCGTGCGCAATGGCAACCGCGGCGCGCTCATCATGGCCGACCTGCCATTCATGAGCTACGCCTCGGAGCAGCAGTCGCTGGAGAGCGCTGCCGAACTGATGCGTGCGGGTGCGCACGTAGTGAAGCTGGAAGGCGGTGCCTGGTTGGCGGAATCGACGCGTCTACTGACCGAGCGCGGCATCCCGGTGTGCGCCCACATGGGCCTGACCCCGCAATCCATCAATCGGCTCGGAGGCTATCGCGTCCAGGGGCGCGATCCGGCTCAGGCCCACACGATCGTCGAGGAAGCCCTGGTTCTGCAGGACGCCGGGGCCAGTATCCTGCTGTTGGAATGTGTGCCCGTCGCCCTGGGCGAGACGGTGACGCAACGCCTGGAAATACCCGTCATCGGCATCGGCGCGGGGCCCTGCACCGACGGCCAGATCATGGTCATGCACGACATGCTCGGGATCACGCCTCCGTCAATCAAGGTGCCGAAGTTCGTCAAGAACTTCATGGTCGAGAGCGACGGCAGCATCCCAGGTGCGTTCAAGGCGTATGCGGAAGCGGTGCGCGACGGTTCGTTTCCCGCACCCGAACACTGTTTCGAGTGACCATGGAGACAGTCCAGGGAATTGGGGAGCTGCGGGAAATACTGGATGCATCGGACCCCGGGTGTAGCGTCGGACTCGTGCCGACCATGGGAAATCTACATGCGGGACATCTGAGCTTGATGGCGGCGAGTCTCGATCGATGTGATCTCACCGTCGCCACCATCTTCGTCAATCCCCTCCAATTCGGCCCCCATGAGGATCTCGAAGGGTACCCCCGCACCTTTGCAGAGGATCACGCGCAGCTCGAAGATGCCGGCGTCGACCTGTTGTTCGCACCGCACGAGACGGAAATCTATCCCGAAGGGCGATCCGCTCAAACCGCCGTCAGTGTGCCGGGAATTTCCACAGAGCTGTGCGGGGCCAGTCGCCCGGGTCACTTCGACGGCGTCACAACCGTCGTTTTGAAACTGTTCAACATCGCCCGTCCCAACGTCGCTTTTTTCGGCCGCAAGGACTACCAGCAGCTGACCATCATCGCGAACATGACCCGACACCTGAACGTCCCGGTGGAGATTGTGGGTGTGGATACCGTGCGCGCCGATGATGGGCTGGCACTGAGCAGCCGCAACCGTTATCTCGACGACGCGCAGCGCGCCGTCGCGCCGCGGTTGTACGCGACCCTCCAGGACACGGCCGACGCGCTACGTACCGGCGAGAACGACTTGCCGGGGCTCGAACGTACGGCCTTGGGGTGCCTCCAGGCGGCCGGTTTCGAACCCGATTACGTCTCGATTCGCGACGCGCTGACACTGGCCAAGCCAGACCCGCACGCGCGATCGCTCGTCATCCTGGGTGCCGCCCGGCTCGGGCGGGCGCGGCTGATCGACAACCTCTGTCTCGAGCGTACGTGAGCCGCACACCGACCTCCGCGCTTCGTGCCTGGAAACACCTGGGCCGGCTCGCCACCGCGCGCGTCGGGGCAACAGCCGAGGTGTGTCCGCTGACCATCGATGTCGCCGGCCTGCACATCGACTTCGGCAAGCAGCGTCTGGACCCTGAAGTGTTGGACGCCCTGGTTGCCTTGTCGGGCGAGGTTGAACTCGGCAGCGCGCGGGACGATCTGTTCAACGGCGAACCCGTGAATTTTACTGAGAATCGCGCGGCGCTGCATACGGCGCTTCGGGCATCAGTCGAGGAACGGCCGGTCGCGGTCCGTGATGAGATCTTCAAGGCGCAAACGCACCAACGCGACCTGGTGACCGCACTGCGTAGCGGAACCTGGCTGGGTTACACGGGAAAACCCGTTCGTACGCTGGTGCACGTCGGGATTGGCGGTTCCCATCTCGGCCCGGCGCTGGTTGTCGAGGCGCTCGACGCTACGCACGCACCAATCGACTGCAGATTCCTGGCGAACGTGGACGCTCACGCCACCAGTCGGCTGCTCGATGGTCTGGACCCCGCGACGACGCTGTTCGTGATCGCGTCCAAGTCCTTCACCACCACCGAGACCCTGGTCAACGCGACCACCTTGCGGGGCTGGTTCCTCGAACGGGCTTTGGATACGAGCGCAATCGCCCGGCACTTCATGGCCATCACGGCAAATTTACCGGCAGCCGCCACCTTCGGGATCCCCGCGCACAATGTGCTGCCCATGTGGGACTGGGTCGGTGGCCGCTACTCCCTATGGTCCTGCGTAGGGTTCCCCATTGCGGTCAGTATCGGCAATGAGGGGTTCGCTGCGCTACTCGCGGGCGCCCGCCAGATGGACCAACATTTTCGCACCGCAAAGGACAGCGAGAACGCGCCTCTGTTGCTGGCGCTGGCCGGCATCTGGAACGGTAATTTTCTCGGCGCCCAGAGCCATGCGCTGCTGTGCTACGACCAGCGCCTTGCCGGCCTGGTCACCTATCTGCAGCAGCTCGAGATGGAAAGCAATGGCAAAACGGTCCGCCGGGACGGTACGCGCAGCGACGTACACACCGCGCCAATCCTCTGGGGCGGGGAGGAAACCAACGGTCAGCACGCATTCCATCAACTGTTGCATCAAGGGAGCCGGGCATTCAGCGCCGATTTCATCGCCTGCATCGAGCCAGGTCATGAGCGAGCTGCACAACCTCGCCTCGACCAACATCACCGCTGGTTGCTCGCGAATTGCCTGGGCCAGAGCGAAGCGCTGCTGGGCGGTAGCGACAGCGGATCTGCGCACCAGCAAAGCAAGGGCGCACGGTCAAGCACCACGATTCTGCTCGACCGGTTGAACGCAACGACCCTCGGCGCGCTGATTGCCCTCTACGAGCACAAGGTGTTCTGCCAAGGTATGATCTGGGGCATCAATCCCTTCGATCAGTGGGGGGTCGAGCTGGGTAAACAGCTCGGCAGCACCATCCACGCTGAGCTCGGCGGAGGGCTATCGAAAAAACACGATTCAGCCACCCGCCTCCTGATGGATAGGATACGGCGTGGCGGCAGTACGGAGCAGTGATGAGCGAGATCCACGCGGTACCCAGAGATTTCAGACGCAAGTGCTTCATCGATCTGGAGATCTACGAGGAGATGTATCAACGCTCGATAGAGGACAGCGACGCCTTCTGGGCGGAACAGGCCGAACGGCACCTGGATTGGTACGACACGTGGGACACGGTCAGTGAGGCCGACTTCGAAACCGGTCGCTTCGCGTGGTTTTCCGGCGGACACCTGAACGTCGCATACAACTGCATCGACCGCCACCTGACGAGTCGTGGCGCGCAGACCGCGATCATCTGGGAAGGTGACGATCCCGACGAGTCGAAGTCGATTACCTACAACGAGCTTCACGTCGAAGTCTGCAAGCTGGCCAACGCGTTGAAGTCACGCGGCGTTCAGCGCGGCGACCGGGTCTGCATCTACCTGCCCATGATTCCCGAGGCGGCCTACGCCATGCTTGCCTGTGCCCGAATCGGCGCCATCCACTCGGTGGTGTTCGGCGGGTTCTCGCCGCAATCGCTCAAAGACAGAATTCTCGACTCGGACTGCCAGACGCTGATCACGGCCGACCAGGGCGTTCGCGGCGGCCGACCCATACCGCTCAAGGAGAACGCCGAACAAGCGCTCGAGGATTGCCCCAACGTTCACACCGTCATCACGGTGCAGCGTACCGGCGCACAGGTCCCCTGGAACCCGGACCGTGACGTCTGGTACCACGAAGTCACCGACGCGCAGCCGACCGATTGCGAGCCCGAGGTGATGGAAGCGGAGGACCCCCTGTTCATCCTGTACACGTCAGGCTCCACCGGCAAGCCGAAAGGGGTTCAGCACTCCACCGCGGGCTACCTGCTGCAAGCCGCGATGACCCACAAGTACGTGTTCGACTATCACGACGGCGACGTCTACTGGTGCACAGCCGATGTGGGCTGGATTACGGGGCACTCCTACATCGTCTACGGCCCCCTGGCCAATGGCGCCACGACGCTGATGTTCGAAGGCGTGCCCACCTATCCCGATGCGTCACGCTGCTGGCAGATCATCGACAAACATGGCGTCAACATTTTCTACACGGCGCCCACCGCCATTCGTGCGCTGATGGGACAAGGCAACGAGTTCGTCAGCCGCACATCGCGCGCCACGCTTCAACTGTTAGGAACGGTGGGCGAACCGATCAACCCGGAAGCCTGGGAGTGGTACTTCAACGTGGTAGGCGATGGGCGCTGCCCGATCGTCGATACCTGGTGGCAGACGGAAACCGGCGGCATCATGATCACCCCACTGCCCGGCGCCACGGATCTGAAACCGGGTTCGGCGACGCGCCCGTTCTTCGGCGTACAACCCGCCCTGATGGACGAAAACGGGCAGCTCATCGAAACCCTCGAAGCATCCGGAAACCTGGTCATAGCGGCGTCCTGGCCAGGTCAGATCCGCACCTTGTACGGCGACCACCAGCGGCTGATCGACACCTATTACTCGACCTACCCTGGCTATTACTTCACCGGCGACGGCGCACGCCGCGATGCCGACGGTTACTACTGGATTACCGGTCGGGTCGACGATGTCATGAACGTATCGGGGCATCGCATGGGCACGGCCGAGGTGGAGAGCGCGCTGGTGCTGCACGATGCGGTCGCCGAAGCGGCCGTTGTCGGCTTCCCCCACGATGTCAAGGGCGAAGGCATTTACGCCTACGTAACGCTCATGAGCAGTTTTGATGCGAACGACGAAGATCTGGACGCGCTGCGTGAGGAGCTTGCGAACCTGGTGCGGACGGAGATCGGACCGATTGCCAAACCCGACGTGATTCAGTGGGCACCGGGGCTGCCAAAGACCCGATCCGGCAAGATCATGCGCCGAATCCTGCGCAAGATCGCGGCCAACGAGATCGACGATCTCGGTGATACCTCGACGTTGGCTGATCCCTCAGTGGTCGATGATCTGGTGGCCAATCGTTCGAGTGGATAGGAAGGTGGGCGTACTCCCCTTCCTAGCGGACGGCGCGGTCGAGCGCCAGCGCCGAGACGCTGGCGCTACCTGACGATACTAAGCCGGTTCGCTCGCCTGTTCCGCAGGCTGTTGCTCACTCACGTAGTTCGCAACTTCCTTCATGCTCAGCTTGATCCGGCCACGGCCGTCGATGTCCAACACGACGACGTCGATCTGCTGACCCTCACTGAGGTAGTCGGTGACTTTCTCGACCCGCTCGTTGGCGATCTGCGAGATGTGCACCAAGCCGTCTTTGCCCGGCAGGATGTTCACGAAGGCACCAAAGTCGACGATCTTCGCGACTGTGCCCTTGTAAATCCGGCCAATCTCGGCATCGGCTGCAATCTCCATCACTCGATCAACGGCGGCTTGCATCGACTCGACATTCTCAGCGTAAATTCTCACGCTGCCGTCATCGTCGATGTCGATCTGGGCACCGGTCTCTTCCACCAGCCCGCGGATGACGCTACCGCCCTTGCCGATGATGTCGCGGATCTTGTCCGGATGTACTTTGACCACGGTCATTTGCGGTGCGTACTCGGACAGCGACTCGCGCGACTCGGCAAGGACCTTGTTCATCTCGGCGAGAATATGCAATCGCGCCTCGTGCGCCTGCACCAATGCCGCCTCCATGATCTCGTCGGTGATCCCATCGATCTTGATGTCCATCTGCAAAGCGGTGATCCCGTTCGCGGTACCCGCCACTTTGAAGTCCATGTCACCGAGATGGTCTTCGTCGCCCAGGATATCCGTCAGCACCGCGTAGCGATTGCCTTCCTTAATCAGGCCCATCGCAACGCCCGCGACGGGGGCCTTGATGGGGATGCCCGCATCCATGAGCGCAAGCGACGTTCCGCACACCGAAGCCATCGAGCTGGAGCCATTCGATTCTGTGATTTCCGACACCACCCGAAGGGTGTATGGGAACTCGTCGAGATCCGGCAACACTGCCGCGATGCTGCGCCGCGCGAGCCGGCCATGACCAATTTCCCTGCGCTTCGGACCGCCCAGGAAGCTCGCTTCGCCTACGCTATAGGGTGGGAAGTTGTAGTGCAGCATGAACTGATCTTTGTAGGTACCTTCCAACGCATCGATCAGCGCTGCATCACGCAGCGTTCCGAGCGTTGCCACTACAATCGCCTGGGTCTCGCCGCGGGTGAACAGCGCCGACCCATGGGTTCTCGGCAAAAAACCCACCTCGACTTCGATCGGCCGCACGCTACGCAAATCCCGCCCGTCGATGCGCGGCTCACCGTTCAGGACCCGCTCGCGAACGATGTTCTTCTCCACCTTGCCGAACACCTCAGCAACGTCGTCGGCAGTCCATTTCGCGTCTTCCGTGTCGGCGAACGCTTCTCGCACCGCGCTGCGCAGTTCACCCACCGCTTTCTGGCGTTCCTGTTTGTCGGTGATCCGATAGGCCTCGCCCAGGTCGGCCTCTACTTTATCGCGGACCGCCTCGACCAACGCTTCATCTACGGGTTCCGCCTTCCAGTCCCACTTCGGCTTGCCCGCTTCGGCAACCAGCGCATTGATGGCATCGATGACAATCTGCATTTCCTGATGCGCGAACAGAACCGCACCCAGCATCTGGTCTTCGGACAGCTCACGCGCCTCCGACTCGACCATCAGCACCGCGGATGACGTTCCCGCGACGACCATATTCAATGCCGAGCCTTTCAGCGCCTCGTAGCCGGGGTTCAGCACATAGGCACCATCGATGTAGCCCACCCGCGCGCCACCGATCGGGCCCGCAAAGGGCGCTCCGGAAATTGCCAGCGCAGCCGACGCACCAATCAGCGCGGGGATGTCCGGATCCATATCCTTTTCCGAGGACATCACCGTGCAGATCACCTGCACCTCGTTCATGAAACCTTTGGGGAACAGCGGCCGGATCGGCCGGTCGATCAACCGGCACGTCAACGTTTCCTTCTCATTCGGCCGCCCTTCGCGGCGGAAGAACCCGCCCGGGATCTTTCCGGCCGCGTACGTTTTTTCCTGATAATTTACGGTCAGGGGGAAAAACGCCTGATTCGGCCGTGCTTTTTTGTCGGCCACCGCAGTGCACAACACGACGGTGTCGCCCATGGTGACGTAGACCGAACCGGTCGCCTGTTTCGCGATCCGATTGGTCTCGAGAATGAGCTTGTGCTCGCCAAACTGAATTTCCTGTGTGATGGGATTCAAAACCTTTTCCTCTTTCTGATTTCCTAACTTCTTCTCTTACATTGCCTGCTTCAGTCGCCCGCCGCTTAAGCTTCAGCGGCGCAACCCCAGGCGTCCGATCAAAGTGGTGTAACGATCGCCATCCTTACCTTTGAGGTAATCCAGCAACTTTCGACGCTGATTGACCATTCGGATGAGACCGCGACGAGAATGATGGTCCTTGCTGTTCGTACGGAAATGACCCTGCAACAGATTGATATTTTCCGTCAGCAACGCGACCTGAACTTCCGGCGATCCGGTGTCGCTGTCACTCAACTGGTAATCTTTTACGATCTGAGCCTTCGTTTCGGCTGCCAATGCCATCTAATTTCTCCAAATATGCTTGTCTTCAAAGTTCGGTTCGCTACCACGCATAATTACAGCAGCGCCCCATTCAGTGCGTAACAACCAGACGTCGAGGCGCCACGCGCCCGTCGTCCAGGATCTCACCCACCCCGATAAATTCTGTATGCTCGTCATCGTGTCGCTCGCACAACTGCACCCAGCCCGTCGACGGCGCGTGCGCGACAATTACCGGCTGACCGCGACGAACATAGTAAGCCGTCGAATCCGAGAGCGTAACGACCGGCCATCCGCGCACCGTGCTGGAGATTGGCTGCAACAGCGTATCCAGCGCTTCGAGGCCTTCAACATCCCGGATCTGATACAGCTCGTCGAAGGTCACCATATCGGACTCCTCATAAGGCCCCGCCATGGTTCGGCGCAGCGCGATCACGTGGGCGCCACACCCCAACAACTCGCCCAGATCTTCCGCAATAGTGCGCACGTAGGTTCCCTTGCTGCAGTGGATCATCAACTCGAGCTCGTCTGAATCGAAGCAGATCAGCTCGTTGCTGAACACCGTCACCCGGCGTGACTTACGTTCGACCTCGATCCCCTGGCGCGCCAGTTTGTACAACGGCTGACCCTGGTGCTTGATGGCTGAGAACATCGACGGTATCTGGTCGATCTCGCCCCGAAAACGGTCCAGCACGCGCTCGAGCGTTGCTGTCGAAATTTCGGGCACGGGACGGGTCTCGACTACCTTGCCGTCGGCATCACCGCTGTCGGTGCGTATGCCGAGTTTGATGCGTGCCCAGTACTTTTTGTCTGAGCTCAAGAGGAACTGAGAGAACTTGGTGGCTTCGCCAAAACACAGCGGCAACACGCCCCGAGCCAAAGGATCGAGACTACCGGTATGGCCGACCTTAGCTGCACGAAATAGATACTTCGCCTTCTGAACCGCATCGTTCGAACTCAAGCCGCCGGGTTTGTCGACCACGACCACGCCACTGATGTCGCGCCCGCGTTGCTTTCGGCGACGCCCCATCAGCCGTCCTCGTCGTCTGCGGCCGCCGTGCGTCGGTCCGCAGCGATAGCGCGCTCGATCAGCGCGCCCATGCGCGGTCCTTCCTCGACCAGCAGATCGTAATGAAAGGCGAGTCGCGGCGTGGTTCGCATGGTGCTGTGCCGGGCAATCGCAGAACGAAGGAAACCGGCGGCACCATTCAGCACGCTGATCAGCTCCTGTTGTTGCTCATCACCCGTCACCTTCAGCGACGACACGTAGATGTTGGCAGACGTGAAATCGCGGCTGACCCGGACATCGGTCACGCTGACCATCTCGACCCTGGGATCACGCATCTCGTGACGCAGAATCTCTGCAAGGCTCTCGCGTAGATGGTCTGCAACCCGCAACTCCCGTCCATAATCCTTCACCTCCGTACACGCGTGCGCTACAGGGTGCGCGCGACCTCCGTCGACTCGAAGACTTCGATCTTGTCGGCCTCGCGCACATCGCTATAGTTGCGCACACCAATGCCGCACTCGAGGCCATTGCGCACTTCGTTGACATCGTCTTTGAAGCGCCGCAACGATTCCAGCTCACCCTCGTAAATCACCACGTTGTCGCGCAGCACGCGAATTTGTTTGTTCCGGAACATGGTGCCCTCGATGACCATACACCCGGCAATCTGTCCATAGCGTGGTGAACGGAACACGTCGCGAACCTCCGCAACGCCGAGGATTTCTTCGCGCAGTTCGGGAGCAAGCATGCCGGAGAGCGCCTGCTTAACGTCATCGAGCAATTCGTAGATCACGCTGTAATAGCGCAGATCCAGACGTTCCCGTTCGATCACTTTTTTGGCCGACGGATCGGCGCGCACGTTGAAACCGAACATCACCGCCTCAGAGGTCTGCGCCAGGGTGGCGTCCGATTCGGTGATGCCACCCACACCTGATCCAACCACGTTGACCGCGACTTCGTCCGTGTTGATCAGGGCAATGGCCTGAACGATGGCTTCCAACGAACCTCGCACATCGGTTTTCAGCACCATGTTCATGATCCGCTTCTGACCTTTCGCCATATTGGCAAACATGTTGTCCAGCTTGGACGCCTGCTGCAGCGCCAGCCGGCGATCATGGTTGCGGGTCTTGCGAAACTCCACCAGCTCGCGAGCCTTGCGCTCGTCGGACACCACGGAAAACTCGTCACCCGCCTCAGGCGTGCCTGACAAACCAAGCACCTCGACGGGCGTCGAAGGGCCTGCCTCCTTCATGTGCTCGCCGGCGTCCGACATCATCGCGCGGACCCGGCCATAGTGCTCGCCCGCGACGATCGTATCGCCCTGCCTGAGCGTGCCATTCTGAACCAGCACGGTAGACACCGGTCCGCGACCACGATCGAGGCGCGATTCAATCACCACCCCGCGACCGGAGGCTTCCTCAACCGCCTTCAGCTCCAGGATTTCCGCCTGCAGCTGCACCGATTCGAGCAGCGCATCGACTCCTTCGCCGGTCAGGGCCGAAACATTGACGAACTGTGTATCGCCACCCCAATCTTCGGGAATCACCTCCAGCGCCGAGAGTTCGTTCTTCACGCGTTCCGGGTCTGCACTTTCCAGGTCGATCTTGTTGACCGCCACAATCAACGGAGTACCTGCGACCTTCGCGTGCTGTACCGCCTCTTCGGTCTGCGGCATGACACCGTCATCCGCGGCAACAACCAGAATGACGATGTCCGTTGCTTGCGCCCCACGCGCGCGCATGGCGGTAAACGCTGAGTGGCCAGGCGTGTCGAGGAACGTGAAGCGATTGTCGCCCACCTCCACGCTGTAGGCGCCGATATGTTGGGTGATGCCACCCGCTTCCCCGCTCGCCACCCGCGTTTTGCGGATGTAATCCAGCAACGACGTTTTGCCGTGATCGACATGACCCATGACGGTCAGGACCGGCGGCCGTATGGTGCCCTCGCCTTCATCGATCTTGAGTGACTCTTCGAGTTCCAACTCCAGCGCGTCTTCGCTGATCAGCTTGACCGTGTGGCCCATCTCTTCAACGACCAGCGTCGCGGTGTCCTGATCCAGCGTCTGGTTGATGGTGGCCATGACACCCATGCCCATCAACGTCTTGATGACTTCTCCAGCTTTGACCGTCATGCGCTGGGCGAGGTCACCCACGGCGATCATCGACGGAATCTCGACCTCGCGCTGTCTGATCTCCTGGGGTCGTTCGAACTCACCGCCGTGCTGCTCCACGCGCCCACCACGCCGCTTGGTGCGACGCACGTTCGACTTGAAGGACAATTCCCGGCGACCACCGCCGTCACTGAAACGACTGTCGGCGCTATCCTTGTGGTGATCTTTGCCGTCACGCCGGCCGCCTCGTTCCGCGCTCTGCTCCTCTACCTGTGCCTCAACGGCAGCCTTCGCAACCTGTTCCTCGATGGTCAGCTCGGGCGTCGCCGACTGCTTCTCTTCCAATTTCTGGGCCTGTTGCTCGGTCTCTTCCTGTGCTTTGAGTGCAGTCTCGCGGCGTTTTTCTTCTCCCGCTTTGCGTTCGGCCGCCTGTCGGCGGGTTTCCTCTTCCGCCGACTGGCGTGCGGATTCTTCACTGCGGATGCGTTCTATTTCGGCTTGCGCTTGCGAAGCCACGCGTGGCGCCTGCTCCGCGGTTTCCCCGGTCGCGGCGCCCGCCGCTTCGCTGCGCTTTACATAGGTACGTTTGCGACGTACCTCGACCTGCACGGCTCGCCCCTTGCCCTGGCCCGCTTTCAAGGTACTGAGCGATTTACGCTTCAGGGTAATCTTGCGGGTCGCGCCTTCGGCCTGGCCATGACTGAGTTTCAGGTGCGTCAGCAAGGTCTGCTTCTGCTCTTCAGAAACTGCCGCGTCTTCGGAGCTGTGTTCCAGACCCGCGTCCTGCATCTGCTTGAGCAGGCGAGCCGCGTTGGTACCCACCGCTTCCGCGAGCTGTTTTACCGTCACTTCCGACATGCGCTTCTCCCGTACCTCTTCGCTCTACCGCTGCTCAATCGCGCGCTCAATCCGACTGCGCCTCGACGTCTTCACCGTCCTCGTCCTCGTCCTCGTTCTCGAACCAATGTGCACGCGCGGTCATGATCAATTCGGCCGCCCGTTCTTCGCCGAGTTCCTCATCGATTTCGATCAGGTCGAACACCGCTTGCTCCGCGAGATCTTCGCGCGTTACGACTTCGTTGGTCGCCAGCTTGAACGCCAACCGCCGATCCATGCCTTCCACGGCCAGGAGATCCTCGGCCGGCTCGACGTCACCAAGCTCTTCCTCATCAGCGATCGCCTTGATCACCAACGCGTCTTTAGCTCGGTCACGCAGTTCCTGAGCAATCTCGTCGTCGAATCCTTCGATCGCCAGCATCTCGTCGATCGGCACGTAAGCGATCTCTTCCAGCGAGGTGAAGCCTTCTTCCACCAGTACTCCAGCGACGTCCTGGTCGACCGAAAGCGTTTTCATGAACTCTTCGACAAACTTGCCCGCTTCTTCTTCCTGTTTTTTGGCGGCCTCTTCCTCCGTCATGATGTTCAGCGTCCAGCCGGTCAATTCGCTGGCGAGGCGCACGTTCTGGCCGCCGCGGCCAATCGCCTGGGCGAGGTTATCCTCGGTGACCGCCACATCCATTGCATGGGTTTCCTCATCGACAACGATCGAGGCGACTTCCGCCGGCGACATTGCATTGATGGTGAGTTGCGCAGGGTTTTCGTCCCAGGGAACGATATCGATCCGCTCGCCCGCCAGCTCGCCGGAAACCGCTTGAACTCGCGACCCACGCATGCCGACACAGGCGCCCACCGGATCGATTCGACCGTCGTTGGTCTTGACCGCGATTTTCGCGCGGGAGCCCGGGTCGCGGGCCGCGCCCCGGATTTCGATGACGTCTTCAGCGATTTCCGGAACCTCGATCTTGAACAGTTCCACCAGCATGGCCGACGAGGTGCGGGTCAACTCGAGCTGCGGACCCCGCGCATCGGGACGTACTTCCGTCAGCAGTGCACGCAATCGATCGCCAACCCGAAATGTCTCGCGCGGTATGAGGTTGTCTCGCGACAGCAACGCCTCGGCGTTGTTGCCGAGGTCACAGATCACGGCTTCTCGGGTTACTTTTTTGACCGTTCCGCTAACCAGCTCGCCCACCCGTGGCAGATAGGCTTCGACTACCTGAGCACGCTCCGCCTCCCGCACCTTCTGTACGATCACCTGCTTGGCGGTCTGCGCGGCAATGCGACCAAATTCCACGGAATCGACGGGGATCTCGTAAACATCACCCAGGTTGAGATTCGGGTCGGTCTTTCGCGCTTCCTCCACGGTCCACTCCGCGTCCGGGTTCTGTTCTTCCTCGAGCTCCTCGGGATCGATCACCCGCCAGGTGCGGTAGGTTTCGTACTCACCGGTCTGACGATTGATTTCTACCCTGAACTCCGCATCGTCGACGTGCTTCTTCTTGGTCGCCGAAGCGAGCGCCAGTTCCAGCGCTTCGATGATCACGTCCTTCGATACACCCTTTTCGAGTGACACCGAATCGACAACCGTCAGGATTTCAATACTCATATGCTGCGATCCAATAACATCCGATTCTTCACCTTCCTAACCAAAGTCAGGTACGATCCGCGCCCGCTGGACATTCTCCAGCGGAATCAGGAATTCCAGGTCGTCCAGTTGGACGGCCACCTCGTCATTCTCAAATCCCACCATCCGCCCTACGAAATGGCGCCGGCCTTCGAACGGAAAATTGAGTCTCAAATCGATCGACTCACCAATGCTTTCGGCGTACTGCTCAGGCCGAAACAGACACCGGTCCATGCCCGGTGACGACACCTCCAGCGTATAGCTGCCACCAATCGGCTCCTCGACGTCCAGCAATGCGCTGACTTGCTTGCTGACCCGTGCGCAGTCTTCGACACCAATGCCGACATCGCGGTCGATGTAGACCCGCAGTATCGAACGTCGACCCTGAGACAGGTACTCGATGCCCCACAGACGGCACCCGAGCCCTTCGATGGTCGGCCCGAGCAACGCGTCGAGTTGCATTTCTTTCCGGTTCAATCGTTCACCTACGAGCGCATCGCGCACCTTATGGGCGCATCGCGCCTGTTCCCGGGTGCTCCAAGGCACCACCGGCACGTGGAGCCCGCTATGCGCACCCGGCCCAGGGAACCGGATCAGGCGCGGAGTCGGTGCTGACAATCGACCCAAAAAACAAAAAAATGGGCTGACGCCCATTCAAGATCCACGTACTAAAAAGCCCCTATCAAGGGGCCCTGACCTCTTTGGTAGCGGGGGCAGGATTTGAACCCACGACCTTCGGGTTATGAGCCCGACGAGCTACCAGACTGCTCCACCCCGCATCAGCAAGGGGCGGATTATAGACCTGTCTTCTTCTCAGTCAACCGGGCTTTCAATTGGGTCACGGCTGTGGATTCCCGGGCGGCAGAATGATCCGGAATCTCAAGATGCATCGCAAGCAAAGGGTGGTGCCGAAGAGAGGACTCGAACCTCCACGGGCATTCGCCCACTACCCCCTCAAGGTAGCGTGTCTACCAATTTCACCACTTCGGCAAATCGAAATCGTGCGACCCCTTGCGGGAACCCTTACGGGGACCCTCCTCAAACGTCCGGGATCTCGGAATCTACAGCTTCGTCTGAACCTGTCAATGCTTCGTCCAGCGGCAGGCCTTCGGTCGCCTCCGGCGCCACCGCCTCGGGAATTCCCACCCCAATGCCGGGCAGTCCGTCGTCGAGATTTATGGTCGCGCGCTCCTTGGCAGTGTAGGCAAGCGCAAAGGAAACCACGAAGAAGCCCACCGCCAGAAAGCTCGTTGCTCGAACCAGAAAGGAGGCCGAGCCCGAGCTGCCAAACATCGTATTAGACGAACCGGCGCCAAACGCAGCGCCCACATCGGCGCCCTTGCCCTGCTGAATGAGCACCAATGCCCCCATGGCCAGCGCATCGACCACCAACAGAATCATCAAAACCGTTTCTAACGTCGTCACGTTCGTTCTCGCTTAGCGCTAAGCCTGCGCGGCTTCATATAGGTGTGCAAACTGTTCCGGGTCCAGTGATGCACCGCCCACCAGCCCACCATCCACGTCGGGTTGCGCGAACAGCGTCGACGCATTGGCCGCGTTGACGCTGCCCCCGTAGAGGATCCGAAGGCCCTCAGCGATCGTCTCATCCGTCTCGGCGACCCGGCCGCGAATCGCAGCGTGCATCGCCTGGGCGTCTTCCGGCGTCGCCGTTCGACCCGTGCCAATGGCCCACACGGGCTCGTACGCCACCACGGCGTCAGCAAAGGCCGCGGCGCCGGCCCGCTCGAGAACAACCTCGAGTTGGCTCAGCACCGTCCGTTCGGCCACACCGCCATCGCGTTGCGCCAGGGTTTCGCCGACGCACAACACCGGCGTGAGCCCGGCTCTCTGAACCGCCAGAAACTTCGCCACAACCAACTCATCATCCTCGGCAAACAGTTGGCGCCGTTCCGAATGTCCGACCAGCGCAAGGTCTGCACCCAGGTCCCGCACCATATCCGGCGCGATCTCACCGGTAAATGCACCCGACGACTCGGGATGAACATTCTGAACGCCCACCGCGATGCCACTATTGCGGAGCTGCGCCACCACCTGTCCGAGATAGACGGACGGTGGAAACAGTGCAAGTTCTGGAGCGTCGGCGGGCACGGGCGTCGGTAGCGCATCCAGCAAGCTGGCCACAAACGCCTTCGCGAACGCACTCGAACCGTTCATTTTCCAGTTTCCTGCAACCAGCGGACGGCGCACCTGTTATCTCATCCCCGCCAGCAATCGAGGCCGGCAAAAAAGGCGGGCAATCTTATACAACCCCGGGACCATACACAACGGCGACCCCGGCTCCCGGCGGGCCGACCGTGCAGTTCTGCCCGATTGACTAACCAAAGAGTCGATTACGGCCGCGCCGCGGCCCGAACCTCGTGCGCAAGATCCTCCGCCACTCGCTCGACCTCCTGCTGGTCTTCGCCTTCCACCATGACCCGAACCAGTGGCTCGGTACCCGAGGCCCTGAGCAACACCCGGCCCCGCTCCGCAAGCGTCGACTCCGCGCGGCAGACGGCATCTGCAACACGAGCTACGGCAATCACCGTCTGAGGCGCATCGCTGGACACATTGACGATGGTCTGGGGCAGTTTGGTCATGCCGCGCTTGAGCTCCGACAACGACACGCCGCCTTCGACCAACGGGACCAGAACCTGAAGCGCGGACACGATTCCGTCGCCCGTGGTGTTGAGATCCAGACATATGATGTGGCCCGATGCTTCGCCGCCCACCAGCCACCCTCTGGTTCTGAGATCTTCCAGCACATACCGGTCGCCGACTTTGGCACGCTGGAACGGGATCTTGAGATCCGCCAACGCGCGCTCCAACCCGAAGTTGGTCATCAAGGTGCCCACCACGCCACCCTTGAGGATGCCTGCGGCTTGCCGGTGACGCGCGATGATGAACAGCAGGTCATCACCGTCCAGCAGTTCGCCGTGTTCATCAACCATCATCACCCGGTCGCCATCCCCGTCGAAGGCAATTCCAAGGTCCGCTCCAAGTTCAAGCACTTTGCGCTGCAGCCCCTCGGGCTCCGTCGTACCGCACCCGGCGTTGATGTTGAGCCCATCTGGCTCTGCCCCGATCACGGTCAACGTGGCACCGAGCTCACCGAGCACACGAGGCGCGACGTCGTAGGTTGCGCCATGGGCACAGTCCACCACGATGTGCAGATTCTCCAGCCGGAAACCTCGATCTACGGTGGCCTTGCAGAACTCGATGTAGCGACCGCGCGCGTCCTCGACTCGCTTGGCCTTACCAATGTGCTCAGAGTCGACACAGGTGATGGGCTTGGCCAGTTCGGCTTCGATGGCAAGCTCCGTTTCGTCAGCGAGCTTGTTGCCTTGACTGTCGAAGAATTTGATGCCGTTGTCATAGTAGGCATTGTGCGACGCGCTGATCACGATCCCCGCATCGGCACGTAAGGTGCGGGTCAGGTACGCGACCCCGGGCGTTGGCATGGGGCCCAGCAGGCGCACGTCGACACCCGCCGAGGACAACCCCGCTTCGAGCACCGATTCGATCATGTAACCGGATATGCGCGTGTCCTTGCCGATCAGAATCCGGCGCCGGCCATTCGCAGCGAACACCCGTCCAGCTGCCCAACCCAGGTGCAGGAGAAAGTCGGGCGTAATCGGTGCCACGCCGACGCGCCCGCGTATCCCGTCCGTGCCAAAGTATCGTTTCGCCTGTGCAACCATCGGCTTAAGCGTTCCTCGTCTATTGCGGATCTCTACTCTGCGGGTTCACCCGCGCATTCCAGATCGCCTGCGCAACCGTCAGTGCATCCATGGTTGCCGCCACATCATGGGTGCGAATCACCGCCGCACCATTGGCCACCGCGGCCACTGCCGCACCCAGCCCTGCCGCCAGCCGATCCTGCACTGCGCGCCCGGTCAGCTCCCCAAGCGACTGCTTGCGCGAAACACCGACCAGCACCGGGAAACCCAGCACCCGCAGCTCGTCCAACGACGCGAGCAAGGACAGATTGTGCTCGAGCGTCTTACCGAATCCGATGCCCGGATCGATTATGATCCGGTCCGCATCAATTCCCGCGGCCAGCGCCTGATTCGATCGACGGGCGAGAAATGCGGCCACCTCAGCCACCACATCCTCGTACACGGGTGCTTCCTGCATGGTGCACGGTTCTCCCCGCATATGCATCAGACACAAACCGGTGTCGCTTGCCGCGAGAATCGGCAGCATGCCGGGATCGCGAAACGCCGTCACATCATTGATTAACCCGGCGCCGGCCGACAGCGCCGCCTGCGCAACTTCAGCCTTACAGGTATCAACAGAAACAATGGTATCCAGCTCGACAAGCCGTTCAACGACCGGCATCACACGCTGTAATTCTTCGGCGCAAGCAACGGACAGCGCACCTGGACGGCTCGATTCGCCGCCCACGTCCAGAACTTGCGCACCCGCCTCGAGCATCGCCTGGGCGCTTTCGAGAACCGCGCTGAGATCGACGGCGCCCGCGCCGCCACGACCCCGGCGCAGGTAGCGACCGCCATCCGAGAACGAGTCCGGTGTCAGGTTGATGACGCCCATGACGCAAGGCGTCGAAAGATCGAGCAAACGATCGCCACAATGCACATAAGCGCCGGGTAAGGGGGCGCCTGCGGGCGTCTGGCTCACGGCCACCACGTTCTGCGACACGGCGGTCGCCGGTTAATGCTCTTCTGCGGGGTCGCCGATGTTGGGCGCATCGGGCCCGGCCGCCCGCGGCGGCGCGTCCGACCGATCAACGGCCGTTGCGCGTGGCTTCGCACCCGCCATGATGTCATCGAGCTGCTCCGGCAGGAGAGTTTCCAGCTCCATCAAAGCGTCCGCCATCATGTGCAGCTTGTCGAGATTCTCCTCGAGGATCTTTTTCGCGCGCTTGTAACAGTCGTTGATAATGCTTCGCACTTCCTCGTCGATCAGTCGGGCCGTGTCGTCGGAAACCGACTTGGGTTGCACCCCAGCGGACATACCGAGGAACACCTCACCGTCTTCCTCGTCGTATTTAATCGGACCGAGCTTTTCCGACAACCCCCACTTGGTCACCATGTTGCGCGCCAGCGAGGTGGCATTATCGATATCGTTGGCCGCACCGGTGGTCATGCCATCGAAGCCGAGGATCATCTCTTCGGCGATCCGGCCACCGAAGAACGAGCAGATCTTGCTCAGGATAGCCTGCCTGGAATGGCTGTAGCGGTCTTCCTCGGGCAGGAACATGGTGACGCCCAATGCCCGACCACGGGGAATGATGGTGACCTTGTAAAGCGGATCGTGTTCCGGCACCAGCCGACCGACGATGGCGTGGCCCGCCTCGTGATATGCGGTAACGCGCTTTTCCTTCTCCGACATGACCATGGATTTGCGCTCTGCGCCCATCATGATCTTGTCCTTGGCTTTCTCGAAATCGTCCATGCCGACCAGGCGCTTGCCCGTACGGGCGGCGAACAATGCCGCTTCATTGATGAGATTTGCCAGATCCGCGCCGGAAAACCCGGGCGTGCCGCGCGCGATAATTCCCATTTCCGCATCGTCCGCCACGGGCACCTTACGCACGTGAACCTTCAAAATCTGTTCACGGCCGCGGATGTCCGGCAGGCTGACCACGACCTGACGGTCGAAGCGACCCGGCCTCAGCAACGCCGGGTCGAGCACGTCGGGACGGTTGGTGGCCGCAATGACGATGACGCCGTCGTTCGGCGCGAAGCCATCCATTTCGACCAGCAACTGGTTGAGTGTTTGCTCACGCTCGTCGTGGCCACCACCAAGCCCCGCGCCACGGTGCCTGCCCACAGCATCGATCTCGTCGATGAAGATGATGCACGGCGCTTGCTTTTTCGCCTGCTCGAACATGTCACGTACCCGCGAGGCGCCCACGCCTACGAACATCTCCACGAAGTCCGAGCCAGAAATAGAGAAGAAGGGTACTTTCGCCTCGCCGGCAATGGCCCTGGCCAGCAGCGTCTTACCGGTACCCGGTGCGCCCACCATCAGAATGCCCCGCGGGATGCGCCCACCGAGGCGCTGAAACCTGCCCGGATCGGTTAGAAACTCCACCAGTTCCTGAACGTCTTCCTTGGCCTCATCAACCCCGGCAACGTCGGCAAACGTCGTCTTTACCTCGTTTTCCGACAGCAGCCGCGCTTTGCTCTTGCCGAACGCCATGGGGCCGCCCTTCCCGCCCATGCCACCCTGCATCTGGCGCATGAACAGCATGAAAACGGCGATGATGATCAGAATAGGGAAACTGGCAATCAGCAGCTGTGCCCAGATGCTCTGAGTTTCCGGTGGTTCGCCCACGACCACCACGTTGTGACTGATCAGATCGTCCATCAGCTTCGGATCATCAATCGGCGGCCGTATGACCTTGAAAGCATCGCCGGTCTTGCGGCTACCCCGGATGACCAACCCGCTGATCCGTACTTCGTCGACCAGATCCTGTTGGACCTGGGTGACGAACTCGGAATAGGTCATCTCCTGGGGTTCCGGCTTAACGCTGAAATTGTTGAATACCGTCAGCAGAACTGCCGCGATGATCAGCCAGAGCAGGAGATTTTTTCCCATATCGTTCAAGGACTTAACCTCATAGCCTTTGTCCCGGGGCGACCTACCACCTTACCAAAAGGCTGCCCGGAAATCCTGCCGAAATGTATTACAGACGTACCGGTCTGTCCTACGACGCCGACATCCTACCGAAAATCCAGGGCAACACCGTACACCTCACGTGAACCGGAGCGCGATGCGTCGGGTTTGGCCAGCAACACCTTCTCGAATTCCGCCCGCCGCTCCCGCACCCAATCATCGACACCTCCGCCCTGGAACATTTTGACCACCAGATGGCCACCGGGGTTCAACCAGCGCAGCGCGGCATCCGTCGCGAGGTTCACCAACGCCATGGAAGCCGCCTGATCGGCAGCCTTCACCCCACTTATATTGGGGGCCATATCGGACAATACAAGCTGCAACCCACCACCCAGTGCTGCGTCCAGCCGCGCGACGAAGGAATCGTCGTGGATGTCCTGCTGAATGAACCGGACCCCGGCCGGAACGTCCATCACGCGCACATCCACGGCCACCACCCGACCGCCCTTGGCGGGGGACACCCGCCGCGCCAGATAACGCGTCCAACCACCCGGTGCCGCTCCTAACTCCAATACCCGCATCGACGGGCCGATCAGACCGAATCGTCGGTCGAGTTGTTCCAGCTTGAAGTGCGCGCGTGAACCCAGCCCGTCCGCCGCCGCCAACCGGGCATAGGGATCGCGTCGCTGGCGTGCTACCCAGCGATGGCTCGATTTCGATCGTTTTGCCATATAATCCCCGGATGTCCGAAAGCACCAGTCCGACGCGGCACAAGCGCGCGCTCCGCCAGATCGCGCACCATCTGAGCCCTGTGGTTACGATCGCCGCGAAGGGAATCAGCGATCACCTGCAGAACGAAACCCAGCGCGCGCTGAGCGATCACGAGTTGATCAAAATCCGAGTCAGCATTGACGATCGGAATGCGCGTAAGGCCCTGGGCACCAAGCTCGCACACGCCTGCCAGGCGGAAATCATCCAGGTGATCGGCAAAATATTCGTGCTGTATCGCGCCAATCCGGAGGCCGATTCCAAGCTCTCGAACATTGCCCGTTTTGGTGGTCGCTGACCCAAGCCTAGAGGTGTTCGACCCGCTCGACCTCATATCCATGCTCGCCGTTCGGGGTCTGCACAACGACCGCGTCACCCACACTCTTGCCCACTATGGCGCGCGCCAGCGGCGACATCACCGAGATCTTCTCCTGGCTGATGTCTGCTTCGTCTTCACCCACGATTCTGTAGCGCTTCTTGCTGTCATCGGCGACGTCGATCAGGGTCACCGTCGCGCCGAAGATTACCTTGCCGGTCGGGGTGATTTTGGTGATGTCGATGACCTGCGCGTCCGCGAGCTTACCTTCGATCTCCTTGATACGGCCTTCGCTGAAGCCCTGCTGATCCTTCGCGGCGTGGTACTCCGCATTCTCCTTCAGGTCGCCGTGCGCGCGAGCCTCGGCGATCGCTTCGACGATCTGCGGACGAACAACGCTCTTGAGATTGCTGAGTTCGGCGCGCAAGCGTTCCTCACCTTCCACCGTCATCGGTACCTTGGCCATAACTGAACCCCAAACCTGAAGCCGCTTGTTCGTGCCTCATTGCACGCGCGTGTCAGGAGGCGAAGCTGGCGTGCAGATCCTGCAGTCGTCGCACCTTATCACCGCGACCGTAGCGAATTGCAATGCAAAAGGCCTCACCGCCCGCCAGAGTCGTCGTATAGCACACCTTGTTCTGCAGCGCGAGACGGCGAATGACCGCTGAATCGGCAATGGCCTGGGCGCCTTCCGTAGTGTTTACGATCAGATCGATGCGTGTGTTCTTCAACAGGTCCGCAACGTCCGGGCGCCCTTCGGTGACCTTGTTAACCGTCTCCGAGTCGACACCCGCATCGGCAAGGCATCGGGCGGTTCCCCGGGTCGCAACCAACTCGAAGCCAAGCTCGACGAGATCACGCGCGACATCCGCGATGCCGGGTTTGTCCGAGGTCTTTACGCTGAGAAATGCACGGCCACCCTCCGGAAGCTCCTCGCCGGCGGCAACCGTCGCCTTTGCGAACGCCTCGGCGAAACTGTCTCCCACACCCATCACCTCGCCCGTGGATTTCATTTCCGGACCGAGAATCGGATCCACGCCGGGAAACTTCGAAAAGGGGAAAACCGACTCTTTCACCGAGACGTAGTGCGGGATGATCTCCTCGGTAAACCCCTGCTCAGCCAGGCTGGTACCGGCCATGCAGCGTGCCGCGATCTTCGCCAGCGATACTCCAATGCATTTCGAAACGAAGGGCACCGTACGCGAGGCACGCGGGTTGACCTCCAGGACATAGATGTTGTCGTCCTGTACGGCCATCTGGACGTTCATGAGCCCGATCACCCCAAGCTCCGCCGCCATGGCTTTGACCTGGCGGCGAATCTCGTCCTGGATGTCCGCAGCCAGCCTGAACGGCGGCAACGAACAGGCCGAGTCGCCGGAATGCACACCGGCCTGTTCGATGTGCTGCATGATTGCTCCGATCACCACCTGATGGCCGTCGGAAACCGCATCGACATCAATTTCCACGGCCTGGTCGAGAAATCGGTCGAGCAGCACCGGCGCCGAGTGAGAGACGTCGAAGGCATTGTTCAAATAGCGCAGCAGTTCCTCTTGCCGGTGGACGATCTCCATCGCCCGACCACCGAGGACGTAGGATGGCCTGACCACGATCGGGTAGCCGATCTCGGCCGCCGCCGCGAGCCCTTCATCGGCCGTGGTGACCGTGCGGTTGGTCGGCTGCGCCAGCTTCAGCGCGTGGATGAGCTGCTGAAATCGTTCCCGGTTTTCGGCTCGGTCGATCGCATCGGCGCTGGTGCCAATGATCGGCACGCCAGCGGCCTCCAGTGCCGCTACCAGTTTCAGCGGCGTCTGGCCGCCGAACTGGACGATCACGCCTTTGGGCTTTTCAAGCTCAACCAGTGCCAGCACGTCTTCCATGGTGACCGGCTCGAAGTACAGCCGGTCGGAAATGTCATAGTCGGTGGAGACAGTCTCCGGATTGCAGTTGACCATGATCGTCTCATAGCCGTCTTCGCGCAGGGCAAGCGCGGCATGGACGCAGCAGTAATCGAATTCGATGCCCTGGCCGATCCGGTTCGGACCCCCGCCGAGAATCATGATTTTGTCCGCATCCGTCGGATTCGCCTCGCACTCCTCCTCGAAGGTCGAATACAGATAGGCCGTCGAGGTGGGGAACTCCGCTGCGCAGGTGTCGATCCGCTTGTATACCGGTTTGACACCGAGTGCGAGACGATGTTCGCGCAGCTCGGCTTCGCCGCAACCGAGTATTTCGGCCAGCCGGGCATCAGAGAAGCCCTTGCGTTTCAGGTGCAACAACCGGTCGTGATCGAGTGCTGCGAACGTCTCCCCTGCCAGGGCCTGTTCGGTACGCACCAAGTCCTCGATCTGAACCAGAAACCAGGGATCGATCGCCGTGAGCTCGAACAGTTCTTCAACATCCATGCCCGCACGGAACGCATCGGCCACGTACCAGATGCGGTCCGCACCCGCCGCCGTCAATTCCCGTACGAGGCGAATGCGGTCGTCGCCGGATTCAACCTGCATCATTTCGTTGAGCCCGGTCATGCCCGTTTCAAGGCCGCGCAGCGCCTTCTGAAATGACTCTTGAAAGGTGCGGCCAATCGCCATGACCTCACCCACCGATTTCATCTGGGTAGTCAACCGGTCGTTGACGTTGGGGAACTTCTCGAAAGTGAAGCGGGGGATTTTGGTGACCACGTAGTCGATGGTCGGCTCGAAGGATGCGGGCGTCACCCCGGTAATGTCGTTGGTCAGCTCATCCAGCGTGTAGCCGACGGACAGTTTGGCGGCCACTTTCGCGATCGGAAAACCCGTCGCCTTGGACGCCAGGGCCGAGGAGCGCGACACCCTCGGGTTCATCTCGATGACCACCATTCGGCCGCTTTCGGGGTCAATCGCGAACTGGACGTTCGACCCACCTGTCTCCACACCGATCTCCCGAAGCACTGCGATGGACGCATTGCGAAGGAGTTGATATTCCTTGTCGGTAAGAGTCTGGGCGGGTGCCACGGTGATGGAGTCGCCGGTGTGGATGCCCATGGGATCGACGTTTTCGATCGAGCAGACGATGATGCAATTGTCGTTCTTGTCGCGAACCACCTCCATCTCGAATTCCTTCCAACCGAGCAGCGACTCATCGATCAGCAATTCGGTGGTCGGCGACAGATCCAGTCCGCGCTGACAGATTTCGATGAATTCGTCGCGATTGTAGGCCACGCCACCACCCGA
>SMWF01000099.1 GCA_004357385.1 Gammaproteobacteria bacterium
GAGGGGGTTCGTGTCATGCGCTACCCGCCGCGGAGTCTGCACCGTCGATCCGCCACCTGGGGCGACTATTGGACTACCAGCACCGTGTTCACGGCCCAATATCAGGAAGGCCAACTCGCTATCGACATACTTGACGTCGCCCAGGCGCGGCCGGTGTGGCATGGCACCGTATCGCGGCGCATCACCCAGGCCGAGCGGATGGAACCTGGTGACGCCATCCGGGAGGCAGTCGACGCGATTCTCGAGCAGTTTCCACCGGGTTGAATCGCCCGCCGCGGACCGGGTGAAGCAAAGGTGAGGTCGCTCTTCGCAGTACTGTTCACCGGGCTACTGGCCGGCTGTGCCGATGAACTCGGCGACTACGACCGTACGATCTCAACGGCGTTCCAGGACCCACTCAGTACCAGAGCCGGTCAGCTCTTTCAGCATGCTGCGGCCGAGCACCCCGGCGAATCCGGCTTCGCGATCATCCGCCACGGGCGCGAGGCGTTCACCGCCCGCATCGCGTTTACCGAACTGGCGGAGCACAGCCTCGACGTGCAGTACTACATCTGGGAAGCAGACGCGACCGGTTTCATTCTGATGGACCGTCTACTTCGCGCCGCCGACCGAGGTGTACGCGTCCGCGTGCTCGTCGACGACATCAATCTGACGGGCCGCGACGACCGCGCAGCTGCAATGGATGTGCATCCGAACGTCGAAGTGCACGTCTTCAATCCGTTCAGGCACCGCGATTCTCGGCTGATCGACTTCGCGATCGACCTCGGCCGGGTCAATCACCGGATGCACAACAAGATCATGGTGGTGGACAACGCCATGGCCATCGTCGGTGGTCGCAACATCGGCGACCACTACTTCGAGGTTGCAAGCGATGCCAACTTCCGCGACCTCGACATCGCTGCGGCCGGCCCGGTGGTACCGGAAATCTCCGAGGTGTTCGATCATTTCTGGAACGGTGACTGGGCGGTGCCGATCAGCGCGCTGGTCGACCGACCGTACACTGAGGCTGATCTGGAGGCGACCGTGGCCTACCTGCGGGAACAGATCGCGGCGGTAGACTATCCACATCCGCTGGATCAGGACGTCGGAACGCTCGTTTCCGAGCTGAGCGCGATCCGCGATCAGTTCATCTGGGCGCCCGGCCGCGTCGTGTGGGACGACCCGCAACGTATCACGGAAGGCATCGCTCAGGGCGCCATGGCCGAGGCATTGTTCCGAAAGGTCGATACGCTGCAGACGGAATTGCTCATGGAATCAGCCTACTTCGTCATGCCGGCGTTCGGCATGGATAAGATCGTTGAACTCGTCGGTCGAAACGTCCGGGTTCGAGTGCTGACCAACTCATTGGCCTCCAACGACGTGATCGCTGCTCACGCCGGCCACGCCAAGCGACGCAAACAGCTGGTCGAAAGCGGTGTCGAGCTTTACGAGCTGCGGCCTGACGCCGATGCGCTGCGCCGCAACTCGGGAGCGCACTCGGACGCCCAATCGGTAAGCTCGTCGCTACATACCAAAGCCGTTGTATTCGATCGGGAATCGGTGTTCATCGGCAGTTTCAATCTGGATCCCCGCTCTGGAAGTATCAACACTGAAGCCGGTCTGTACGTGGAGAGTCCGGCGTTGGCCGAGCAGGTAATTGCCTTCATGGATGAAGGTGTGAGACCCGAAAACAGTTTCCGGGTACAGCTCGACGACAGCGGCGAGCTGGTCTGGGTCACGGAGGTCGATGGCGTCGAAGTCCGTTTTGAACACGATCCCTATTCGAGCTTCTGGGAGCGTCTCGTCGCGAGGTTCATTGCGATGCTACCCATAGAGCACCAACTCTGAGCCTGCACGTCGCCGTGGCGTTGATTCCGGTCGCGTTGTTTGCGGCTGCCGGTTTCGCCTCGTCGGACGAGTATGATCCCGAGTATCTTGACGGCGACGATCCCGCCAAGATCGACGTTGAGGACTCGCTCGACTATCCCTACGTGGAACCGAAACACATCAGTTTCGATGGCGACGTTCGCGGTGGTTACTTCAACATAGACGTGGACCAGCGCGACGGAACGAGCGATCACAGCGACCACTTCACGTTGCGCGTACGCTATGGGGCGAACGTCGGCTTCGCCGACTTCGCGCGGTTGAAGGTCCGCGTTGCTGCGGTGTGTAGTGACAGTCGCTGCGACCCGAACCTCGACTTCCCGAGCACCCCCGCCAACGGCTCGACGATCGACGACGGCGATATCGTAGTCGACGAGTTGTATCTGGATTTCTTCAAACGCGGACGGTTCGACGTTGCGGCGGGAAGAATGCAGACGCGTTCGGTAACCCACGGCGGGGTATTCGGGTCTACTCTGACGCGACTGACCAGCCCGAACGTTGCAGTCAGTTGGACCGACGGTGTGGCCGTGCGCTACCTCGCCGGCAACGGTTGGACCTCTAAGGGGATCGTGCAGTACAACGACTCGGCGGGCAGTAGCACGCTGGCACGTCCGCCGCTGGATTTCGATCACGACGACAGCCGTGTTTCGCTGTTCTATTCCCTGGAGAACCGGGAACCCTGGGGCCTGCTGACCCAACGCGGCTTCGACGTCACCTACATGCCCAGCGCGCTATTGAAGGACGGCCGCCGCGACGGCTCTATCGAGGATTACTGGACGCTGGTGGCGCGCTTCGCCTCGCAGTGGCCCGTGAATCGCATCGGCTCGTCGCTGATCGTCTCGGGCGAGCTCGGCTATGCTCCGGAAACCCCTTCGAAGCAGGCCGTTTCGACCGGGTTCGACGGCGATACCGGGGGACTTGCCTGGCATCTGGAAGCAAGCTGGATGAATGTGCTGCCGGGACACAGCATCGGAATCAACTATGGGCACACCGATCCTGGCTGGTTGTTGTCGACGTCTTACCGCGCCAACGAAGACGCGTTCACGCTGCGCTACCATTGGCGCCCGCAACCACGAATCCAGCTGGAAATCCAAGGGCGCTGGCGAGAGGAACAGGATCAACTGGTTGGCACCGCTCGGAAACGCGAGACCTACGATTGGCGGGCGCGGCTGACCTGGGTGCCGAAAACTCGACGTTTAGCTTCGTGAGTTGGCAACGATGAGTCTGCACCAAGTCATCCGACACCATTGCGCGCCGGGCCTACCCTGAGCGACACTCGTCCAGATGAGCTGGGAAATTACGTTCGTATTTGCGTTGATCGGGATCGCGAGCATCCTCTTCGCCAGCGGACGCGTTCGGCTGGATATCGTCGCACTGCTCGTGGTCCTCGCCCTCGCACTGAGCGGGGTACTCACGGTGCGCGAAGCGCTCGCCGGATTTGGCGATCCGGTGGTTATTCTGGTTGCCGGGTTGCTGGTACTGGGCGAAGCGCTGACGCGCACAGGGGTGGCGTACTCCATTGGACAGTGGGTGACCCGCGTAGGGGGTGATGGCGAGACACGCCTGATCGTTCTGCTGATGATCGTCGCGGGCGTACTCGGCAGCGTCATGAGTTCAACCGCAATCGTCGCGGTGTTCATTCCCGTGGTGCTCAATATTGCGTCGAAAACCAACCTCAACCCCTCGCGCCTGTTGATTCCAATGTCCTATGCGGCACTCATCAGCGGCATGCTCACCCTCATTGCCACCACGCCAAATCTGGTGGTCAGCGAAGAGCTGAGCAATGCGGGTTACAAGAGTTTTAGCTTCTTCAGCTTCACGCCAATCGGACTTGGCGTGCTCATCGCGGCAGTTGCTTTCATGGCGCTCATCGGCCGGCACTTGTTACCCGGCGAACGTGTCGTTGCACCACAGAATCAAGCGCGCGGCTTTCGCGACCTAATGGCCGAGTACGGTGTCGATTCCCTCGCCCGTCAGTTCCGCGTGCCGTCGAGTTCTCCTCTTGCCGGTAAAAGTTTGACGCAAGCTGAACTCGGTACCCGTTTTGGCACGTGGGTCGCCCTAGTGGAACGGCAGGAAGGACGCGGTGGTGTTGTCACGCCCGCCCCGGGACGTGAATTTGAGATCCACCCCGGGGATCTGATTGCATTGATGGCTAGCGACGATGCCGCGCATCGGTTGGCAAGTGAGCTTGGCATCGAGCCCGTTGCGATCGAGGATGCACACTTGGACCGCTGGGCCCGGGATGTCGGCTTGGCCACCGTGCTGATTCATCCTGAATCCGGGATTACCGGCAGGACGGTCCGAGAAGCCGAGCTACGTAGCCGTTACGGAACACTCGTTCTCGGCGTTCGCCATAAAGGTGAAGTACTGGGCGACTTCCTCAATCATCCGCTCGAGTCAGGTGACGCCATGCTGGTGCTTGGCTCGTGGCAGCACATTGGCGATCTTCAAACCCAAACCCATGACTTCGTCGTGCTCACGCTACCCATCGAAATGGAACAGGTCGCGCCGGCGAGGAAGCGTGCGCCGGTGGCATTGGCAATCCTCGCGGGCATGGTGCTCTTGTCTGCGCTGGAAATCGTACCGGTCGTTGTTGCAGTGCTGATCGCCGCACTGGCCACCGTGTTTACTCGATGCCTGACCATGGACGACGCCTACCGCGCGATTCACTGGAGTTCATTGGTGCTCATTGCCGGGATGTTACCCATCGCGGGCGCGTTGAAGAAAACAGGGGGCGTGGATCTGCTTGTGGAGGGGCTGAATACGAGTATGGGTGACTATGGCCCCTACGCCATGATGACCGCGTTGTTTTTCATCAGTGCGGGTCTGGGACTTTTCCTATCCAATACGGCCACCGCTGTACTAATGGCGCCCATTGCCATCGGCGCAGCCCAGGCGATGGGCGTATCGCCGTACGCATTTGCAATGACCGTTGCCATCGCGGCATCGGCCGCATTCGCGACGCCAGTTTCCACCCCGGTCGTCACCTTGGTGGTCGAACCGGGTCACTATCGATTCATGGATTTCGTAAAGGTTGGGTCGCCCATGGTGCTCATCACTTGGGTTGTGACCATGTTACTGACCCCGCTGGTTTTTCCGTATTGAACTACATGCGCGCCACTGCCTTCATTCTCTTGATATTGTCGGTCGCGGTGGCGGCAACGGGTTGCCGCGCGATTCCCCGGGAATTCGATCACCCGGAGCCTGGATTTGCCTTAGCACCCGCGACTGACGGCCCGCTGGCTGAACTCTCCAAGGCGTTTGCGGCACGCGTCGGCGATGCGCAGTCCGGGTTCCTGTTGTTGGAAAAAAACGACGAGAGTCTCTGGTGGCGCCTGGCGCTGATCGATTCAGCCGAACGCTCACTGGATGTGATGACCTATCTGTGGGCTGCAGACTTTAGTGGCCGCCTGCTCGTAGCCCGCATGCAGCAGGCGGCTAATCGCGGCGTCCGGGTCCGTGTGCTCGTCGATGATTTCCTCACGCGCCGCCGTGACCGTGAAATTGCAGCCCTCTACGCACACCCGAACATCGAAATCCGCATCTGGAATCCGGGGCGGCAGCGACGGTTGGGGCGTAACGTCGAGTATCTCGTACGTTTGCGTGAGCTCAATCACCGACTGCACAACAAGGTCCTGATCGCGGACAACCGGGTAGTGATCTCGGGTGGGCGCAATCTCGCCGACGCGTACTGGGGCCTCTCCGAGGACTACAACTTCTTCGATCTGGATTTACTGGCGGTGGGACCGGTCGTGCCGCCGACATCTGGGATGTTCGACCGCTACTGGAACAGCCCCCAGGCTGTACCGGGACACGTGTTGTATGGGCGTGCCAGTGCCGACGACATACCGAACGTGACCGGATCGCGGCGTCGCTGGCTCGAAGCGTCGCCACTCAGCGCGTTGGTGCCGCTGGATCCCGAGGATTGGACCGAGCGGTTCGATGATGCCGTCACCGCGCTGGTTCCCGGAGACGCCGAGGTCATCTACGACAAACCGGGCGAGGGTGCGCCGAGCCAAGACGCGCTCGTCGGCCTGCAGCGGTTCTTCCGCCGGGCCGAACACGAAGTGCTGGTCGCCAACGCGTATCTGGTTCCCGGCGAACCCTTCTTCGCTGAAGCGGCGTTGCTGGAGGAGCGCGGCGTCGACATGGCCATCATCACCAATTCACTGGGCTCGACCAACCAGACCATAGTGCACCATGCCTACGCGCGCGCGCGCGTACCAATGCTCGAGGCGGGCGTACGGGTATTCGAGATGCGCTACGACGGCGCGATGCACGCCCAGCTCGACACGCCGCCGGTTGTTAGTGACTGGATCGGACTGCATGCCAAGGCTGCGGTGCTCGATCGCAAGCACGTGTTCATCGGTTCGTTCAACTTCAGTCCACGCTCGCGGAACCTCAACACGGAGATGGGCATTCTGGTGCACAGTGAGGTCTTCGGCGCCCAGGTAGCGGCCGTCATGGACCGGGTGATGGCGCCGGAGAACGCTTGGCAGCTACGTTTGGACCAGAACAATCGTCTGGCATGGGAGTCGGCCGATGGCACGCTGACGCGTCAACCGGCTCAAAGCTTCTGGCGAAGGGTGCAGAATGGCATCTTCGGGCTGTTCCCGGTGGAGCAACACTTGTAATTACCACGCCTGCTCGAAAGATCTTCCGCCAAGCGGCGCGGGGACATAGGTGGATATATCCCGCAGACACTATCGTGGGGCCCTCGTGGTTGGCCGCTACCCGCCGCCGGCCGCTCACCAAGTCGAATTGCGTCCACTATTTTGTGCTGCGAAAGCGGCAGCAGTAAACGCGAGTGACATCGGTCTGCGGGATACCCGACAATCTATCTTCGAATCCGCCAAGACACCGTAGAAGACCAGCTCTGAGCGTGTGCCTTGCCGGCGCGTTGACGATGAATCCGCAATTTACAGGGAGTGCAAGATGAGATCACACACCGCGCAGTTCAGAAGTCTGGCGTGGGCCACCATCCTGACGGCGATGGGGGCCGTCGGGCCGGTCAACGCAGAAGTACGATCTTCTGTGATGACGCGGGAGACGCAAGCGGCCACCACGCCCGCCAAGGCGTTGCAGATGCTGAAGCAGGGCAACGCCCGCTTCGTGGCCGGTGAGGCGACAGATTACAACTATCTCGCGCAGGTCAAGCAGACCGCCAGCGGCCAGTTTCCATTCGCCTCGGTCCTGAGCTGTCTCGACTCACGCATCCCGCCCGAGATCGTCTTCAACCGCGGCATTGGGGACCTGTTCGTTGCGCGCGTCGCTGGCAACTTCGTCAACGACGACATCCTCGGCAGTCTCGAGTTCGCTGCAAAGATTGCCGGCTCCAAGCTGATCGTCGTGATGGGGCATTCGGAATGTGGCGCGGTGAAGGGCGCCTGCGATGCAGCCCAACTCGGCCTGTTGAGCACGACCCTCGCCAGCATCAATCCCGCCGTGAGTGCCGTGCAGGGTCACACTCCCAGAAGCTCCGCAAACGGCGCATTCGTGCAGGCGGTGGCAGAGATGAACGTTACGCTCACGATGAAGAAGCTCCGCGATCGAAGCGTGGTGTTGCGGCAGATGATCGACGCTGGCGAGATCGCGTTGGTGGGTGCCATGTACGACGTTGGTACAGGTAGGGTGCGATTCTTCGAGTAGCGATAGCGATGCGTCGCTGTCAGTGGCCTGTAACGCTTAGTTAATCAACGTCCGCTTGCAATAGAAGCTGACGTTCAGCAATGGCGAGCTGTAGCGTTTTGGACGATCTCTAGGGCGCCGTCGACATGCTGGTCGTCTGGGGCCAACTCTACGGGATGACGGAGACTCGTTTCTACGCGGTCTTCTGAAGGTTGCGGTAGAGCGTGCTCGGATTGATGTCCAGTATCCGAGCCACTTCATTCCTGGACGTGCCTTCGTTGATCAGCTTCCTTGCGTGTTTCAACTGCGTAGCGTTGAGCTTGTTCGGACGGCCTAGGTGTTGACCTCGCTTCCGGGCCGCTTCGATCCCTGCCTTTGTCCGCTCCACGATCAGATCCCGCTCGAACTCGGCCAGCGCCCCCATCATGTGAAAGAACAATTTGCCTCCAGGCGTGGTCGTATTGATGCTCTCTGAGATCGAGGCGAAGCCCACGCCCCGGTCCTTGAGTTCGCTGACGGTTTCGATCAGATGGCCCAGAGAGCGTCCTAGCCGGTCCAGCTTCCAGACCATGAGGACATCACCCGATTGAACCGCTTTCAACGCCTTCTTGAGTTGAGGTCGGTTGTTCTTAGCACCTGAGATGCCTTTGTCTCGAAAGACCTTGTCGCAGTCCTTGAGCGCTTTCAGTTGAAGGTCGAGGTTCTGTTCCTGGGTCGAAACCCGCGCATATCCCACTTTCATTTCGCACTACCCTTTTGCACGATACAGAACGTTGATTCTACACAGATAAATTCTTAATGCAAAAGGGATCGTTTGTGCACGACAAAGTGTCCGCTTTGTGGTCTTGCCTCGTTTTCGTAGACACCTTAGAGGTGCGCGATACTGCGCACGGGAGGTGTTTGATGACGAAACGCAAACGATACGGTGCGGAGTTCAAGCGGGAAGCCTTGCGACGCGCGAATGAACCCGGGGTCAGCGATGTGCTGGTGGCTGAAGAGCTGGGGATCAACGCCCGACAGCTCAGGCGCTGGCGCGATGCGGTGAAGCGGGAAGGCGAGGAGGCGTTTCCCGGTCAAGGTCGAAGCCGCGACGAGGAGCTCACCCGACTGAAGCGCAAGCTGGCCAAAGTTGAGCAGGAGCGAGATTTTTTAAAGGAAGCGGCGGCTTACTTTGCCAGGGAGTCGAGGTGAGATACGCGTGTATCGATCGACGCCGCAGGAGTTATCCGATCCGTATGATGTGTCGGAGCCTGAAGGTCTCAGCCAGTGGTTACTACGCCTGGCGGAACCGACCGGCGTCTCGACGCACGCGACTCAATCGAGCGCTGACCCAGACGATCCGGTTGATCCACGCGCAGAGCGACGGGACCTACGGCAGCCCACGGATCCACGCTGAGCTCAGGGCATCGGGTCTGACGTGTGGGCGGGCTAAAGTGGCCCGATTAATGCGCAATGCGGGGCTTAAGGGCTGTCCGAAGCGGCGTTTTCGGGTCAGTTCAAAGCGCGGCCTGGTACGTGCCAGTAATCTGCTCGAGCAAGACTTCTCTGCAGCGGCTGCGAACGAACGCTGGGCGTCGGACATCACGTTTATCTGGACCGGCCAGGGCTGGTTGTACCTGGCCGTGGTGATGGATCTGTACTCACGTAAGATCATTGGCTGGTCCATGAGTCGTCGAATCAATCGGCACATCGTCGTTGATGCGATGAAGATGGCACTGAATCGCCGTAGACCTGAACGCGGCTTGATCCATCATTCAGACCGTGGCAGCCAGTACTTGAGCGATGACTTCCAGGACTTACTCCTGCAGCACGGCATCACCTGCAGCATGAGCGACAGAGGCAGCTGCTACGATAATGCCGTCGTCGAGTCATTCTTCGCCTCACTCAAACGCGAGCGAACCAAACGGCGCAGCTACCGAACACGAGACGAAGCGAGAGCGGATCTGTTCGAGTACATCGAGCACTTCTACAACCGACAACGCCGACATGGATACGTCGGCAACATCAGCCCAGTGGCGTTCGAGGAGCGGACAATGAGGGCTTAACGAAACCGTCTGCGGAAACAGAGCAAGACCATTGTGCCAAAAGCGGGCACTAATATCTCGCGGTTCTTAAGGCGACACCTAGTGGGCGTTTCCAAGAATTGCGTCGACGACGCGTGAGATGGGTGCCGTGGCGTCGATTATGATTGCGTTCTTTGGATTGTCTTCTTTTGTCGCATGCAATCGCGCAACGAACTCCCGTTCGCTTGCTCGTCCGTGATCTCCAACAACGTGATCGCCCCACTCGTCTTCAGGTCGGGCGGCAAGACGCCGGTTCAGCGTGTCCAGATCGACCTCAAGAACGAAAACTCCATCGAATAGATCGATGAAACGGTCGAAATTCCTGGAACCGCCGCAAAAGAACGATGCCGCATGACTTTGGTCGGCCACCAAGCTCTGACCATATCGACGTCCCAGATCCAGGTATGATGCTCGTAGGCTGAGCCGTCCAAGGGCTCACCGGTCTTGGGATCGCCCCAATAGGCCAACTCCACGTCTCCATGGATGGAGTGGTAGCCGCGCCGTTGCAGCTCGTCGCAGACCGAGGTTTTGCCGGTGCCGGAAACGCCTTCGATTAGGTAGTTTTTAACACCCATGTTCCGTTCCCAATAAAAAAAACATGCGGCTGTGGAGTTCTTCCCGCGTTTCGAATGGCTCCGCACCCGCTGCCTAGGCTTCCGCTTCCGGTTCCGCTTGGGGTCGAAAGCGGACCGCTTTCGGCCAACAACCGACGCGAGTCTGCACTGCCGTGGAAGTAGAGGCAGCCTAGGCCAGATCGCCGGATCGCGTCGATCATGTCCGCTTTGGCGTTGCGGTCTCAATGGGTCGACGCAACACTTTGTCTTAGACGCAGAAGACGGAGTGTATGTTGAGGCATCAATGAAACATCGACGTTTCA
>SMWF01000013.1 GCA_004357385.1 Gammaproteobacteria bacterium
GTAGGACGTTGCCGTTCAGGATCGTTTCGATGTCGCCGTGCAGTTTCCGGGTATGCGCGATAATCTCCTGATGCTTCCCGAGGTTCAGATACACCACGTGCCGCTCGGCCGGGATCAATCCTTTGTGCAACAGCCGATCGAAAACCTTGTCTTCAGTGGGATGGTGCACGGCGTCCGCGTATGTTCGAACGTATTCGACGATGGCTGCGAGCAACGGGTAGTCCGGACCGTCGCCGACACCGAGGAGATCGACTTCCCGTTCCAACACCCGCATCACTCGAGCGAGCCTCACGTGATCGTTGCGCAACCGCTCTAGAACTGCCGGGATCACGTCACTCGGAGACTCTCACTCGAACGGCCAACACATCGCAACCAACACCATGCAGCACGCTGTTGGTCGTAGATCCCAACAAGAGCCCCAAACCGTGGCGACCGTGAGTGCCCATGACAATCAGGTCAGCCTTCCAGTCGCTCGCGGCATCCCTGATTTCGCGCGCCGGAACGCCCAGCTTTACGTGGACATCCGCGCTGTCGACGCGATAGATTTTGGCAATGTCTTGCAACTGCTCGGTCGCTTGCGCCAGCGTTTCCTCGATCGAGAGTGCGCTCGACAGGGGCGCCAGGTCCAACCCCCCGTATACGTGAGTAGGCGATTTCACTACGCTGATAAGGGAGAGCTTCGCGCCATCGCTGTCGGCGGTGGCTTGCGCCCTCTCGAGGATCTGCGCCGATTCATCGGAGAGATCGACCGCTGCCAGGACGTGCTTGTAAGGCATGCCTCACCCCGTTGGGAAAAATGAACGTGCCAATCTAGGTCGGCTCCGAGTCTCGGACAACTCGTGGAATCCCCAGTGTCTCGTTCGGTTTTTGAAGCCGGCGGCCAGTGGCACCGACTCGGATTGATGGTTCGGAGGCTCCTTCATGTGCTCGAGCCACGCTTTGCGACGAGCTTCGTCATACAGGAACCATTGAAAATTGATCAGGTTCGTCGCATCGA
The DNA here is from genome assembly GCA_004357385.1 of Gammaproteobacteria bacterium. Lineage (GTDB taxonomy): Bacteria > Pseudomonadota > Gammaproteobacteria > Pseudomonadales > Azotimanducaceae > SMWF01. Next base: position 998 of record SMWF01000013.1, read on the forward strand.
GAACCGACCGGGTCAGACAGCGCAGATCTTCGAGGTAATCGGCATCTTTATTGGGTTTTATTGTCATGGGTCTCCCCGTAGTGAGAGCCTTGCGGCCAAAGAGGTAGTCGCGCGTACTCCACCGGTTACTGTTGGGGCAGGAATTCTACCCAGCCGCTCGAAGGAGACCTATCGTGGGAACTACGGATGGCGCGGCGTAACGGTTTCCGGCACAAAGGAGCATTCACGGCAGCTACCGGTATGTCCCAGGAATCATCACTGCAGAGCGATGCCACCGCGCGCGCCAAGGCGCCGATGCGAATTGCTGATCCCAACGACGACACCGCGGTCCGACCGCAACACCCGTCCAAGCCAAGGACCCGCAAACGCCCGGTCGTGATAGCGGTGGCGTTGGGCTTGATCGCCGTTGCCGGCTACTGGGTCTATGACCGCTTGACCCACGTCAACGTGTCGGATGCCCGGATCGCGGCGGACATGATCTCACTCAGCGCGCGGGTGCCCGGCTGGATCACCAAGATCCATGCTCAGGAAGGCGAACGTGTAAGTCCAGCGCAGATCATTGCGTCAATCGACCACCGACAGGCCCAGCTGCTGCTGAACGAGGCGGAATCAGACATCGCGCGTCTGAGCTCGGAACTCGAACGGATAGCGGCGGAAAAGGAATTGCGATCCGCCCAGATCGACGCCCGGGTCAGACACGAGCGCGCCGCGCTGGAAGCGCGCCACGCGCTTAAGCGGGCCAATCTGGCGGAGCTCGACCGAGCGACGGCGGAATGGAACCGGGCCGGATCGCTGTTCAAGAAAGGCGTGATCCCACGCGATGTCTGGGAAAGGACCCGCAACACCCATCAACAGGCGCAACAGGCGGTTCTGATGTCCAAGGCGGAAGTGCTGGCCGCAGAAGCCGCGCTTCAGGAGACCGAAGTCGGCTACCGGGAACTGGACATCTTCCAGGATCGCATCGTGACGAAGCGCCACGAAATCGAGGAAGCCCGGATGCGCCGCGAGGGGTTGGCGCTCGCGTTGACTGATCACGACGTCACGAGCCCGATCTCAGGCGTAATCGATGAGATCTTCGTTGATCCGGGAGAGTACGTTCGGCGCGGGCAGCGGCTTCTGGTGCTTCACAACCCGGACGCCGTCTGGGTCAAAGCGAACATCAAGGAGACCGATGTCCGCTACCTGAAGATCGGCACCCCGGCCGCGATCACGGTCGACGCCTATCCGGGCGAACAGTTTCTTGGCAGGATCACCCGGATCGGCAATGCCGCGACGAGCCAGTTCGCGCTGCTCCCCAATCCGAATCCCAGCGGCAACTTCACGAAGATCACTCAGCGGCTGGAGGTTCGGATCGATCTGCCTCAACGGCAGGGTCGGCTGAAGCCCGGCATGATGGTCGAGGTGGAGATTGACATCTAGCCCGCGCGAGGCGTCGCAACCACCCACCGCTTCGGCAAACATCAGGGCGTTGTTCCTGACGTTTGGCCCCAACTACCGCTGGTTCGCTACGTTTACCGCGATTCTCGGCACGTTCGCGACCTTGCTCAGCGCAACCATCGTCAATGTTGCCATCCCGGACGTTATGGGTGCGTTCGGTATGCCCGCAGATGTCGCCCAGTGGTTGTCCACCGGATACCTCGCCGCCAGTACGGTCACCATGGTTCTGGCCGCCTGGGCCATCGAGAACCACGGGATGGCGCGAACCTTCTACGCGTCGATGATCGTGTTTCTCATTGGTTCCGTGCTCGGCGGTGTCGCCACGACCAGCGACCTGGTGATCGCGTCGCGAATTATTCAGGGGGCAGGTTCCGGCATCGTCATGCCGATGTCCATGCTCATCATCTATCAGGTGTTTCCCCTCGATCGCCGCGGATTCGCCATGGGCATCTACGGCGTAGGCGTGGTGCTGGCGCCGGCGATCGCACCGGCTCTCGGCGGCTGGCTCATCGACAGTTTCAGCTGGCGATACGTCTTTCTGATGGCGATTCCTTTAGTGCTGATCAGCCTGCCGCTGGCCATGCTGTTCATGCCCGAGAGGGAACCCGACGCCCGCTCATCGAGTTTCGACTGGATAGGTGTTGCGTTGCTCACGCTGTTTCTCACCTCGGTATTAATGACGCTCTCCGACGGTCAGCGACAGGGTTGGGATTCGGACTACATCGCGGTCTCCGGATTTCTGGCACTGAGTTCCGCCATCGGGTTTCTGTTCTGGGAAGTCCGCACCGAACACCCCATGATCGATCTGCGCCTGTTCGCCAACCCCGCGTTTCTCGCCGCGGCCATCGTCACCTTCGTCGTTGGCGCCGGGCTCTACGGTTCGACCTACCTGCTCCCTCTTTTCCTGCAAACCATTCAAGGATTGATTCCGACCGACGCCGGTTTGCTGATGCTGCCAGCGGGCCTGATGATGGCAGGGGCGTTCCTGGTCGCCGGCCGACTGAGCGATACCCTACCGCCACGCACGCTCATCATGGTCGGGCTCGCACTATTCGGCATCTCGTTCTGGCTCTTTCGAGACGCCGACGCCAACACCGCTCTGGTCGCCATGGTTTGGTGGATGGTGCTGGGCCGTATCGGATTGGCGTTGGTGTTCCCGAGTCTGAACGTTGCGGCGTTGCGCCCGCTGCCGGAATCGCTGCTCGCGCAGGGCTCCGGAATTCTCAACTTCGTGAGGCAGCTCGGTGGCACTTTCGGGGTCAATCTGTTCACGGTCCTACTGGCCCGTCGAACCAGCTTCCATGTCGACGCACTAGCGGTGACCCAGCACAACGGCCACCTCGAGTCCGCCGAGCTACTCGAGCGAGTCGACCGACTGCTGGCCGCCACAGGAGCCAGCGAACCGACCAGCTATTACGGTGGACTGCAGTTTCTCGGCCGATTGATCTATTCTCAGGGCAGCGCACTGGGCTTCAGAGACACCTTTCTGATCGTAGCCCTGGCGTTTTTCCTCTGCCTGATACCCGCGCTGTTCCTCGACAGTCGCTCGCCTCGATCCCCGTAACCGACGTTCGACCTAGACGTTGAGGAATCCTCTCTTCGTGATCTCGAACGACCTGGTTCAGTCTTTCGGATCCGTGCGCAACTCCTGATGAGCAAGGTTTGTTCCCAGGAGCGTCGACCACTCTGCCAGGTGCCTTCTGGCCTGTGGCAACCTCGAGCAGATCGGCTAGCCGCCGGAAGCGGGCGAGCAAGCGCGTCGAGAGGAAATCGCGGCGTAGCCCAGAAACGATGGGTGGCGAAGCGGTGAGTTTTGATCGAAGGCCAGCGCCGGGCTCTGCCTCACGCGCGCCATCCTGCGGGTGAGTCAAGATGATCATGAGCGTATTGGCGAGCATGATGCTCGCCAGGCGGCCCGCGTGTGAGTGCCGCGGCCCATCCGCGTCGAGAATCCTACGGAGTTGTGCACATGCAGAAGGACTCGGGACTACGTGGATCTACTTAACGCGGTCAGCCTCGAATAGCGATATCTTGTGCTTCTAAACTACTTCCGGCACAAGATGTAGTATGACAATGTGGCATCGACGCATTGCATTCGTCACGAAACGTGACGGCAGCCGCGTTCCTTTCGACCGCACGAAGATCGAGGCCGCGATCCGTGCAGCGCTAGAGGCGACCGCGGCAACCTCCGTGGATCGTGCGAATGCGCTGGCCGATGAAGTCGTACAGGCATTGCGATTTCGCTACGATGCGAACGCGGTGCCGACCGTCGAGCAAATTCAAGACGTCGTCGAGCAGGTTTTGACTACTGAGGGGTATCTGCAGACGGCGCGGGCGTACATCGCCTACAGGAGCCAGCACGAACGGCTGCGTACCGACAGGCGAACGCTCATCGACGTAGAAGCGTCGGTCGACGAATACTTGGATCGAATTGATTGGCGGGTGAATGCCAATGCCAATCAAGGCTTTTCATTGGGCGGCCTGGTACTGAACACGTCCGGCAAGATCATCGCCAATTACTGGCTGAACCATGTCTATCCGCCCGAGGTCGCGGCCGCGCATCGAAACGCCGACCTGCACATTCACGACCTGGACATGCTTGCCGGCTATTGCGCCGGGTGGTCGCTGCGAACGTTTCTTGCCGAAGGGTTGAATGGCGTCGCCGGGAAGATCGACGCCGCGCCACCGAAGCATCTATCGAGCGCCGTTGGCCAGATGGTTAACTTTCTCGGCACCATGCAGAATGAATGGGCCGGGGCACAGTCATTCAGCTCGTTCGACACGTACCTCGCGCCGTTCGTGCGCAATGACCAGGCATCGTTCAGTCAGGTCAAACAGAGCATTCAGGAACTGGTGTTCAACCTGAATGTGCCGTCGCGGTGGGGTACGCAGACGCCGTTTACCAACCTGACTTTCGATTGGGTCTGCCCGGATGATCTGAAGTCGCAGATCCCGATCATCGCGGGCCAAGAGGTGCCGTTCGCCTACGGCGACCTGCAGCGCGAGATGGACATGATCAATCGCGCCTACCTCGAGGTGATGACCGAAGGTGATGCTCAAGGTCGCGTGTTCACGTTCCCGATTCCGACATATAACATCACTCGCGATTTTGGTTGGGATACGCCGAACGCCGATCGGCTGTTCGAGATGACCGCACGGTACGGCGTGCCCTATTTCCAGAATTTCGTCAACTCGGATCTCGAGCCAAGCATGGTGCGCTCGATGTGCTGTCGATTGCAGCTCGACCTGCGAGAGCTCGAGAAGCGCGGCAACGGCCTATTCGGCTCGGCTGAGCTGACAGGTTCCATCGGCGTGGTGACCGTTAACTGCGCGCGCTTGGGCTACCTCTATCGCGGCGACGAGTCGGCGCTGTTCGCCAGACTCGATGAGTTGCTCTCGATCGGACGCTCCAGCCTCGAGATCAAGCGCAAGGTCGTTCAGCGCTATCTGGACGACGGATTGTTTCCGTATACGAAGCGCTATCTTGGCAGCCTGAGGAATCACTTCTCGACGCTTGGCATCAACGGGGGGCAGGAGATGATTCGCAACTTTACAGCCGACGCGGAAGACATTACGACCCCCTGGGGGGCAGACTTTGCGTGCCGCCTGCTCGATCACATTCGATCGCGAATCATCGAGTTTCAAGAGTCGACAGGGCACATGTACAACCTGGAGGCGACGCCTGCGGAAAGCACCACGTATCGGTTCGCGAAAGAAGACCAGAACCGCTATCCGGACATCCTGCAAGCGGGAACGGCCGAGGCGCCGTACTACACGAACTCCACGCAACTACCGGTCGGCTTCACGGAGGATCCGTTCGAGGCCCTCGAACGGCAGGAGACAATGCAGGGAAAATATACCGGCGGTACGGTGCTGCACCTGTATATGGGGGAGCGTATCTCGAGCGGGTCGGCGTGCAAGGCGCTGGTGCGCCGCTCGCTCGAGCATTTTCGTGTGCCGTATCTCACCGTAACGCCGACTTTTTCAATTTGCCCGAAACATGGCTACCTTCCCGGTGAGCACCCGTTTTGCCCGCGCTGCGACGACGAGCTCATCGCGAAAAAAGCATCGAACCGGATGAGGAGACTCGATGGCCCAACAACCGAACTCATGGGCAACCACGTACATGACGCCAGACGTGCTTAGGCTCGAAGACCACGAACGCCAACCGTGCGAGGTCTGGACGCGCGTGATGGGTTATTACCGACCGGTTGCACAGTTCAATCATGGAAAGAAGTCCGAGCATGCTGAACGCCGGTTCTTCAAGGAGCCCGCCTCGAGTAGCGCCCCTAGCTGACGTTTCGATCGGCGGCCTGACACCGCTCACGACTATCGACTTTCCCGAGCGCCTCGCTGCGGTGGTCTACCTTCGCGGCTGTCCGTGGCGTTGCGGCTACTGCCACAATCCTTCGCTGCTTGCGCCGGTGTCCCGCCGCGTCGCGGGCGGTCCTGCCTGGCACGATGTATATGCGTTTCTCGAGCGCCGGCGCGGTTTGCTCGACGGGGTCGTTTTCAGCGGCGGCGAGCCGACATCGCAACGAGAGCTGCTCAGTGCCGTGCTCGCGGTTCGAGCCCTCGGCTTCGATATCGGCTTACACACTGCGGGGCCGTACCCGAATCGCTTGCGGCGCTTGCTGCCGCTCGTCGACTGGGTCGGCATGGATATCAAGGCTCCATTCGAGCGCTACGCGCACATCACGGGCGTCCGTCGAAGCGGCGACAAAGCGCGGGAGAGCGCACGACTATTGCTGGCGTCCGGCGTGCCTCACGAGTTTCGCACGACGGTTGATATCGCCGTCCTTCCAGCGGCAGACGTCCTGCGCGCAGCGCAACAGCTCGCCGACCTTGGTGCTCGTCGATACGTCCTCCAACGGTCGCGCGCCGATGATGGTACCCCGGCGTCCGGCTGGCTCGACGACATCACGCTCGCTCGTGTGGGGAGCTATTTTGACGACTTCGCGGTGCGTTCCTGACGCGGCTCATCCATGTCAGATACCCTCTACTATGAGGCCGTTGGAACTCTTCGGATACACTAGCCGGCCACCTCAAAACCCTCTGCACACAGCAGCTTCTTGAGCTTCTCCCGGCACGGTGATCCAGATGCAGCTCGTCCATGCGTCACGTCAAGGCCAGATCTACTCCGAGACCGGCACCGGGTAGTGCACCCCGACCTGGGGAGATTCAACAGCTCAGCTCGGCGTGTAACCCCCAAGGGGTATGAACGATTGATCATCGCTTGGCGGTAGTCCAGCGCGTCGCCCCGCCTTCGTCAGAAACACGTCTTCAGCGCTCTTTAGGAGCTGACGCTTCCAGTCCGTGCTCTGATTGGGGTGTACGTCAAACTGATCGCCCGGGGTCTTCCCGCCCTGCAGCGCGGCCAGCGCCACTCGGAATTTGAATCTGGCACCGTGGTTTCGTCGGGGTCTTCTCATCCCTGCTGATAGGAGTTCGCCTATTGTCGAGCAGCCATTCCACTTAGGCGAATGTCCAGTTCTTTGAGACCACCTCTCTCATCAAGTACCGGCAACTGTGAATCCATTGTTGGCTCGTACTCGTGATAAGCGGGGATTAGTTCTCATGAAGCGGAGACGTAAGAAACAGTGCAGCAGACGCGGCATCGATCTACGCATTATCACGGAACCTATAGGTGGATGTCCCAATGGTTAGGGGCCGTTGTTCGGACAACAGTAGAGGAGTGGAAACGCAAGAGTTGCGTCCTCAAATCTCACCCGGCGCGGCGCGCACCTGGCCGATTGCGATCGGTTTCCATAGCACCTGAGGAAAAGCTGATGAAAACGACTCGAAGACGCAAAACGATCGCGGCATCGGTGACCGCGCTCTTACTTGCCGCGACGCCCACGCTAGCGCAAACGGATGCGACACGCATTGAAGAGCTGGAAGCAAGAACCGCCGTCATGGCGGAGGAGCTTGCAGAGCTGCGGGCCGGACTCGACAAGGTGAAACGCGCCGGATCCGTGGGCGATCTAAGGACGTTGCGTACTGAAGTGATCAACGCCACACAAACCGCGCAACGCGCAGAAAACGCGGCCAATGAATGGAGAAATACCACAGCGGTTGCCCACCTCGCGGGATATGCAGCGGCGGGTTATACAGATCAGAAAAACGGGACCGGTTCATTTAGTGCCGCAAACTTCAATCCAATCTTTCACTTCCAGTACGGCGATCGCATCCTGTGGGAGTCTGAGCTTGAGTTCGAGATCGAGGAAAACGGGGAGACCGAGGTCGCGCTCGAATACAGTACCATCGACATTTTTCTGAACGATCACCTCGTATTCCTGGCGGGCAAGTTCATCAGTCCGCTGGGAAACTTTCGCCAAAACCTACACCCGTCGTGGATCAACAAATTGCCCTCGGCACCGCCGGGTTTTGGTCACGACGGTGCCGCACCGTTGGCCGAAGTAGGGGTTCAATTACGTGGCGGGATACCGATCGGCAAGCAGAGCAAATTCACGTATGCCGGTTACATCGGCAATGGTCCGAAGCTCGAAGGCGAAGACGGTGAGTTGCACGGCATCGATACGGATGGCTTTACTGGCGATGCAGACGACGAAAAGATCATCGGCGGGCGCATCTCGTTCTTACCCATTCCGAAACTGGAGATTGGCCTCTCCGGCGCTTTCGGTGACGCCGCCGTAGTCGAGAACGACGAGATGGATTTCGAAGGGGATCCGTCGCGTGGCTATCGGGTGTTCGGTGTGGATGCTTCATACCAGTGGAACAACTTCGACGTTCGCGGTGAGTACATCCAACAAGACGTTGCCGACAAAACGAACAGTATCGCGCCTGAAGGCGGCAAGTGGGAAACCTGGTATATGCAGGGCGCCTACAAGTTCGCGCGAGCAAAGTGGGAGGGAGTATTACGCTATAGCGATTACACCTCACCGCACGCCGACCACTCCCAGAAACAGTGGGCTCTGGGTTTGAACTACCTGGTCGCCCCGAACGCCGTGATCAAACTGGGTTATGAATTCAATGACGGGTTAAGCGGCGAGGAAACCGACAGCGACCGTTGGACGGTTCAGGTTGCCTACGGCTTTTGACAAGGAGAAATGTGATGAAAAACCGACTGTCTAAAGCAGTGCTTGCGGCGGTGATTGGCGTGTCTCTTGGGTTGGGTCTGTTCCTTGTGGAGCGCCCAGCGCAAGCTGCCAACACCCCGGCCGCGACGCAACCGGACCTGATGCAGTTCGCACGTGGTGCGCAGACCTGGGCCAACAACTGCGCCAGGTGCCACAACATGCGCAATCCGAAAGAGCTGCGCGACGATCAGTGGCGCGCGGTCGTATCGCACATGCGCGTGCGTGGCAACCTGACCGGAGGGGAAGCGCGTGATGTATTGGTGTTCTTACAAGGGAGTAACTGACATGCGAATCGCCATGCTTTTATGCATGACATTCGGATCTCCGTGGGCCGTGGCCGAGGACGATGCGCGTATCGTCACCGTGGGGCAGGCAATCTACTCGCAGACGTGTATTGCCTGTCACGGCGTAAACGGCAAGGGCGCGATCCCGGGGGTCGCCGATTTGACGGATGGGGAGGGTGCGCTCGCTAAGTCAGATGAAGAATTGCTGACAAGCATCACCGAAGGGTTTCAGAGTCCGGGTTCGGTGCTCGCGATGCCACCTAAAGGCGGTAACCCGACGTTGACCAAAGAGGACGAGAAGGCGGTGCTCGCGTATTTACGAACCCAGTTTGGCGTGAGTGGGCCATCATCACGGGAAACATCGACACCTTGAAATGATTGCGGTCAAGGCGACAGGTTCACGATCAAAGGAATGGCGATGAACACTAATCGGTTGCTGGACTATCTTTGCCATCGTTTGCTCACTCGCGGTTCGCTCGGCCTTTATGTCCACAGCGACGATTCTGTCCAGGCGGCGAATGTGTTGGGTTCTGGCCTTGTTTAGGTGCAGGCAACTGCGGTAGACGGGGCCAATTCGATGAAACAGTTTAGTAGGAAACCACGTAGTAGAAACTGCATCACCTTGAATGCGGCCATTGCCTTGTTGGCGATGTTATTCGCGGGCGCTGCGGTTTCCGAAGACGGCGCCCCCACATCGAAAGATTCGGGCAACTCGATAGCCGGTAGCGGGGTCAGCCTTTCGTTTCGCTATCGGTACGAGTACGTTGATCAAGATGGGATTTCCGACGAGGCGAAAGCTCTCACCCTACTTAGCCGATTGTCGCTGCAGTCGGACCTGTACAGGAACTTCGACTTCTTCGTCGAGGTGGACGACGTTCGCGAAGTTGGTTTCGACGACTTCAACGCTGGTGCAGGTAATACGCCCAATCGCACCCAATACCCCGTGGTTGCCGATCCCGAGGGAACGGAGGTGAACCAGGCTTATATCGACTACAACGCAAATAACTGGTCCTGGCGCTTGGGAAGACAACGCATCAATCTCGACAATCAACGCTTTGTCGGCGGGGTAGGTTGGCGGCAGAACGAACAGACCTTTGACGCGCTCTCGGCCGTCTATAAACGGGGCAAGGTTACGGCGCGGTATGCGTACATTGCAACGGTTCGGCGGATTTTCGGTGACGACGTCGCAGCAGGCAGACACGAGCAAGCCGGAACCCATCTGCTGAACGTATCTAGCGAGATTGAAGGTCTGGGAAAGATCTCCGGCTATTACTACACAATCGACAACGAGGACTCACCTGCCTCTTCCACCAACACATATGGCTTTCGGTTGTCCGGGCGTAGGGGCGTAGGCAGTTCTAAAGTCCGCTACGCGATCGAATACGCAGCGCAGACTAATGGCGCTGACAATCCCGTGAGTTTCGGTGCGAATTATTGGCATCTCGATACAGGTGTGATTTTCGGCGACTTCGACGTCGGGTTGGGCTGGGAGGTTCTGACGGGCGATGCCAACAGTCCCGGAGAGGCTTTTCGCACGCCGTTCGCTACCCTGCATGCCTTCAACGGCTGGGCGGACAAATTCCTGACAACGCCCGCGGCAGGTTTGGACGATCGCTATTTGAAGTTCGGCGTTACGCGTGGTAGAGCGATTGTTCAGCTGCGTTTGCACAGTTTTGAAGCGGAGGATGGCGGGTCGAATTTTGGAGATGAGTTGGACCTTAGGGTAGGCTACAAGCTGAACGATCGGCTGCGGTGTGATCTGTTTTTTGCCAGTTACGACGGTCGTAACGATATTGCCGACACCGACAAGCTCTGGTTGATGTTTTCGATGAAGCTTTAGGGGATCGTATGGGAAAAAGTCTGCAGTGGATGACAGTGTTTCAAAAATACCGATTCGAGGAATGATAATCGATGAAAAATGGCAGATTAACGTCGTCGGCAACCATCGGCATGCTCTTGTGCCTGACCTTCAGCCTGGTCTCATGTGACGCCCCGTCTCAAACCAACACAAAAGCAGCCGATTACCGCACGATCATGGACACCGGCGGGTCCGCTGCGGGCGACCTCGGGGCGCCGGTCGGCGAACCGATTGTTGCCACGCTCACGTCTGCGCCCAACGTGCCGCCACCGATCGACCGGGACACACCAGCAAAGGTGATCGTGAACCTCGAAGTGCGTGAACTGGAGATGCCGATCTCGGAAGGTGTCATGTATACATTTTGGA
>SMWF01000100.1 GCA_004357385.1 Gammaproteobacteria bacterium
AATCGCGTCCTATCAGGCCATCAAGCACAAACTCGCCAATGCGTACATCAAGAACACCCTGGCCCGCTCCAACTGCTACTACGGCGCCTGGGCACTCAACACCGAGGCAGGCGAACTGCCGCTCGCCGCGGCGACGGCCCGCGTCGGGGCGATCCAGGCGTACTACTATGCTTCCAAGGAGAACGTTCAGACCCACGGTGGGATGGGCTTTACCTGGGAGTTCGACTGCCAGTTCTATTATCGGCGCGCCAAGCTGCTGTCGGTGAACCTGGGCAGCGAGGGTTTCTGGCAGGATCGGCTGATCCAGGCCGTCGAGCAAAGCAACGTCGCCTGAGCGGCTGAGAGACAGCGCTGAGCGGCTGAGAGATAAAGAGTAGGAGAAGACCATGGATTTCAGCGATAGCGCGGCCGAAGCGACTTTTCGCGAGGAGGCCCGTACATGGCTTGCCGCGAACATTCCGAGCGATGAGGAGCTGGAGGGGCTGGACTACATCGACCGTGCCAAGCTCTGGCAGAAGCGCAAGTACGATGCCGGTTGGGCGTGCATCCGCTGGCCGGAGGCGTATGGCGGCCGTGACGCGTCAGCGATCGAGCAGGTGATTCTGAACCAGGAAGAAGCGAAGTTCGACACGCCCATGAGCATCTTTATGATAGGCCAGGGCATGGCCGCGCCGACCCTGATGACCTACGGCAACGAAGAGGCCAAGGCCCGGTATCTGCCTGACCTCGCGAGCGGTGAAAAGGTGTGGTGTCAGCTGTTCAGTGAGCCGGCTGCAGGTTCCGACCTGGCGGCACTGCGCACCAGTGCGGTACGCGATGGGGGCGACTGGATCATCAACGGGCAGAAGATCTGGACCTCCGGAGCGCATTACTGTGACTACGGAATTCTGGTGACCCGTTCCGACCCGACGGTCGCCAAGCACAAGGGGCTGACCTACTTCTATCTGGACATGAAATCCCCGGGCATTGAGATTAAACCCATCAAGCAGATCTCGGGCCAGTCGAACTTCAACGAGGTGTATTTCACCGACGTGCGCATTCCCGATTCCCAGCGGTTGGGTGACGTCGGTCAGGGCTGGCAGGTGTCGCTGACCACCCTGATGAACGAGCGCGCCTCCATCGGCGCGGGCGGCGCCTCGGTGAATTTCGATCTGGCTTACAAACTGGCCCAGCGGATCAGCCTGGACGACGCGCCAGCGATCGAAGACCGAGCCGTGCGCGCCAAGCTTGCAGACTGGTACGTGGTGGAATCGGGATTGAAATACACAGGCTATCGAACGCTGTCGGCGTTGTCCCGCGGTGAGATCCCCGGTCCGGAAAATTCCATCGGCAAGGCCGTCGGTGCGCCCAAGACTCAGGACATGGCGTCGTTCTGCATGGACCTGCTGGAGATGGCGGGCGCGATTTCAGACCCGGATCTCGCGGAAGCGGCAGGACTCATACAGATGACGTACATGGGCTCGCCGGGCGGACGCATCGCCGGCGGAACCGACGAGATCATGCTGAACATCCTTGCGGAACGCGTGCTCGGGATGCCCCAGGAACCGCGCATGGATAAGGGGATTCCGTTCAACGAAATACCGACGGGTAGCTGATCGTGAGCAGCGAACTGTGGCGTCTGAGCGCCGTCGACACGGCTGCCGCCATTCGCGATCGCCAGCACAGCTGCGAGGAAGTCGTGGCCAGCCATGTCGAACGCATGCGCGCGGTCAACCCCGGGCTGAATGCGGTGACGGTCGATCTGGGCGACGAAGCGCTGCAGGCCGCGCGCGCGGCCGATGCGGCCCTCGCGGCTGGGGACGCCATCGGCGCACTGCACGGCGTGCCGGTGACCATCAAGGAGAACATCGACGTCAAAGGCCAGCCGACTCCGAATGGGTTGCCCGCATTGGCCAATCTGGTGGCGCCGGACGACTCGCCGGTAGTCAGGAACCTGCAGGATGCCGGGGCGATCATCATTGGCCGCACCAATACGCCCGAGTACTCGTTCCGGGCATTTACCGACAATCCGCTGCGCGGCCTGACCCTGAATCCCTGGGACGAGGCGGTTAGCTGCGGCGGCTCGTCAGGTGGTGCCGGGGCGAGTATGGCGGCCGGCATCGGCAGCATCGCCCACGGCAACGACATCGGCGGCTCGCTGCGCTTTCCCGCGCACCAGTGTGGGCTGGCGACCATCCGCCCGACCCTGGGACGGGTGCCGTCCTACAACCCCTCGGCGAGTGAAGAACGGCCGCCATTGATGACGCTGATGTCGGTGCAGGGTCCGATCACCCGAACCGTCGCCGATGCCCGGCTGGGGCTCGAGGTGATGTCCAGGTCCGATCCGCGCGATCCCTGGTGGGTGCCGGCGCCTTTGCAGGGGCCGGCGCTCGACGCGCCGATCAAGGTCGCCATGACGACTCAGGATTACGGTCACGGGATCGATCCGGAAGTGCGCACGTCCGTGCAGCGCGCCGCCGATATTCTGAGTAATGCCGGATACCTGGTCGAGGAAGTGGAACTGCCGAACGTCGCCGAGACCCTGGATCTCTGGTTCAACCTGTTGTTCACGGAGTTCAAGGAACTGGCGGAAGAGGCCGTGCGGCCTTTGTTCAGTCCCACCATGAATGGGGTGATCGATGCGTACTACGCCCGCTCCGAGCTTCAGGATCTTGGCGGCTACATGCGTGGGCTCGCCCAGCGCAATGGTTTGCTCAGACAATGGAACCTGCTGCACGCGGAATATCCTCTGGTGCTGACGCCGACGCTGCTGTCGCCGCCCTTGCGCGTGGGTGACGACGAGCGGGGACATGCCGCGGTGCATGCGGTATTCCAGGCATCCATGTACGTATCCGCCATCAATCTGCTGGGCCTTCCGGCGGCGATCGCACCGATCGGAATGCACGGCGCCTCGCCCACCAGCGTGCAGTTGATCGGTCGGCGCTACCGCGAAGACCTGTGCTTCGACGCGGCCCAGGCCATCGAGAACCAGGTGGGTGTTCTCGCCGAACAGCTCTGGGCCCGGGAGCAAAGCTGAGTCGTGCTCACCTGTACCTGGGCGCCCACAGTGTTCAGCGGGCACCAGATTGTGCAGGGTCAAAACGATGGGTCGAACGAGATCCCCCAGGGTGCCGCCTTGCGGGACGGCATGTCAGGGTACGTTGCGAACCTGGAACAACTCGGGATCAGTCATCTGCTGATCGCCCAGCGCTGGTGGGGCAGCGGCCAGGAAATGGAAGCCTCGTCGCTGGATTGCCTGGCCACCACCGCCTTCATTGCCGCTCACACGGAGCGGATCAATCTGGTGACCGCGGTTCATCCCGGATTCTTCCATCCCACGGCGGTCGCCAAGTGGGGCACGACCCTCGACCGACTCACCGAGGGGCGTTGGTCCATCAACGTCACCAGCGGCTGGAACCTGCGTGAGTTCGACATGTACGGGGTCGATGCGCTCGATCACGATGCCCGTTACGAGCGCGCGCGCGAGTTCATCGAGGTGCTACGCGGTGCGTGGGACAGCTCGGCAGCGAACAAACCCTTCGACTATCGCGGTCGCTACTACCACACCGACGGGCTCTGCCTCGAACCGCGGCCGGTTGGCCCGCTCACAGTGTTTCAGGGTGGACAATCCGATGCCGCGATCGCGATGGCCGCGACCCACTCGGACTGGATGTTCCTGAACGGCGGACCGCCGGAAAAGATTGCGGACATCATCGAACGGGTGCGTAGCGCCTGTGCCGCCAGCGGGCGGGTGGTACGTTTCGCGCTGTACGCGCAGCCACTGTGCCGGGCCACGGATGCGCAGGCGTGGGCCGAAATCGACGTGCGACTCGGGGCGGTAGATTCCGAACTGGTGGCGCGGCGGCAACGGAGTACTTCAGGCGCCCAGGGGATGTGGGCTGCTACGGACGATCCGCTGACCGTGCTCGACACCAACGAAGGCTTTGCGGCGCGGCTGATCGGCAGTCCCGCGACGGTCCACGAGCGGATCGAAACGTTCCGCGCGCTCGGAGTCGAGATGCTGCATCTCGATCTGCGGGACAGGTTGTTTCGCGAACAGGTGTTGCCCGCGCTGAACAGCGTCTAACTAACCCTTGCGCGGCAGATTGTCATCGATGTCCAGCCAGGCGAGTCGTTCCGAGTAGAAGTCGTGGCGGTCAGGGCTGAAGTCTTCCGGGTGTTCGAATCCTGAAACGTGCAGGTGCAGTTCGCCTTCGCGGTCGTCGGCTTCGTAGCTGATCGGGGTTCCACAACTCGGGCAGAAGCGCCGCCGAACCCCTGGTGAGGATTCGAAAGACGGTGGCTCCTCGGGCGAGAACTCGACCTGCGTGCGGCGAAAGCCGACGTAGACCGACACTGGCGCACCGGTGTGACGGCGACAGCTTTCGCAGTGGCAGTAAGCCACCCACAACGGATTGCCGCGGGTCTCGAAGCGGACCGACCTGCACAGACAATGGCCGCGTTGGACGGACTCGGACATCTCAGTCCAACAACTCGACGGGATCGCCTACGGAAATGGAGCCCGCCTCGGGCACCGATGCATACATGCCAAGATTGCCCTCAGCGTTCTTGACCAGGCTGCGCATGATCCCGGGATCGCTGGGCAGATCGGCGAAGGCGCGCGTGGTCATGGAGCAGCGCGGACAGGCGATCTCCATCTGCAGCGTCACCGCACCGATTCGAAGCCGTCGCCCGGTCCAGGCATTCTCGGGAAACGGTTCGTCCTCTGCAAACGAATCGTCGATGTCGAGCAAGATGTTGGGCCGGAAGCGGCGCACGTCGAACTGATGATCACTGCTGCGTTGCAGATGCTCGAGACCGTTGCGGGTCATGATCAGCAGTGGAAATGCGTCAAAGTAGGTTCCGGGCGGCGATTCGTAAGTCATCAGCAGTTCGGGGAACACCGATAGATCCGGCAGGGGTTCGTCTTCAGTACGACCGAATATCCGTCGCAGTTCCTGTTCCATATCCTCGGAAATCGGCTTGCCGCGTCGGTAGTGTTCGAGATTCTCCGCAGGTACCAGGGGCCACACCGAGACCGGACCGCCGACCAGATCCGAGAGCGCACCCGCCGCTTCCGGGGCGTCGATCGCGAAGCTTCGGCCGTCCGGCAGCTCCACTTCAGCGCTGATCGAGCCCTCCGCAGGGGGTGGATCGAGGTAGCGCGCGCGGGCTTTCATCAACTCCGGGAAGCGTTTGCCACCGCGAATCCCGCCGCGTTCCTCATCGCGGACGGCCCAGGCACGGTCGCCCGGGATACCCCGTTCGCCGAGGCTCACCTGCTCGAGGGCTTCACCCATCATGCTTTTCACGGGATAGCGGTACAGGGCAGTGACGTTGCCGATGGTCATTCGGCTTTCCTCGTTTCAGATGGCCTCGTTCAGACCGGGTCGTTCATGGTGACGTGTGCCGGATGGTCTGACACTCGGGTAAGCCACCGCTGTACGGCGGGGTACCCGGACAGATCGAATCCGCCTTCATCGGCAACGTGCGTATAAGCATACAGCGTGATGTCAGCGATGGTCAGCTGATCGTCGACCAGGAAATCAGCGACCGCAAGACGGCCTTCCAGCACCGAAAGGGCAGCATTGCCGCCCGCTTGCTTGGCGTCGTATTCGGCGCGGCGGTCATCGGGGAGCCCGAGATATTTCGCGATGAAGCGGGCCGTCGCGATGTAAGGCTCGTGGCTGTATTGCTCGAAGAACTGCCACTTCAGCACCTCGGCGCGGACGTAGGGCTCGTCCGGCAGATAGGGCGTGTCGGCCGCCAGGTAGTTGAGGATCGCATTGGACTCAGACAGGTAGCGACCATCGTCCAACTCCAGCACCGGAATCCGACCGTTGGGATTGCGTGCGAGAAACTCGGGCGTTCGGGTCTCGCCGGCCAGGATATCGATGTGAACCCAATCGTAGTCGGAGCCCGGCGTGCGGCCGAGATGGGCAAGCAGCAGCCTGATCTTAAGCAGTTGCCGGATTGAATGTCGCCGTAGACGCGCATCTCAGCGGAGTGGTCCACGACCCTTGCGCGCGGCCGCTCTTCGTCGGGTAAGGGAGACGACATTGCCTCCCGAAACCCTCACGTGCTTTTCCTGCATGGCGATCTCCCACGTCAGCAGATCCTTGCCGGCGCGGCTGAAGCCGCGCAACCCGGTCCCATTGTTGGCGCTGAACAGGGCGAATGCGACCTGGGTGTCGCCGTCCTCGGACCACAGCATGCCGAGATTGGGCAGGCTCTCGAGTTTGGCGGTGCCGTCCAACTGCCAATCGGCGAACTGCGCGTCGACGTCGTAGGTGCCGACGTCGTTGGCGGTCACCCGGATCGAAAAGCTGTTCTCGTGCTCTGAACCCGGAAAGGTCTGGGTGCCTTGGATCGTCAACCCGGTCCCTTCGGAGGTTATCTCGAAGGTGCATTGCACACTGGTGGTCAAGGACTGACCCTGTCTGACGAAGCTGCCGCGGCCAGTCCACCGGCCTGGATGCAGAATCATTGCAGGAAGCTTCCGAATGTGGGCTGATAGTGCTCGACGGTGGGGAACGGCTCGTAGAAGTGGTGTAACAATTCGCGCCAGCGCTGGTATTCGGGGGAACCGCGAAATCCTTCGGTGTGGGCTTCGAGGGTTTCCCAACGCACCAGCAGCAGGTAGCGCTGGGGGTTCTCCAGGCAGTTCAGCAGTTCATGGGAAAGATAGCCGGGCATCGCGGAGATGATCCGCTGCGCTTCGGCGAAGGCCGTTTCGAACGCCTTCGTTGCGTCCGGCCTGACATCGAGGATTGCGGATTCAAGGATCATTGTTCGGCTCGCGTCTCAGCAGCCTGAGCATTGTGCCAGCGGATGACTGAAAACCCGAGCGTGGATCCGATCACCGCGGCCCGCAGGCGCTCGAGTGAGGCGAGCACGCGGAACTCGACGTTGCGCGCCAGCAACACGCCGAGCGGGTCGTCGACGGCAAGCTCCATCAGAGGCTCCACGGCCTGCCGGGTGACGTAGTAGCCGGCGACGGGGTCCTGCAACTCGAAGGGCGTGGCGTCGAATACATAGAGCCGCAACCGGGTATTCACGACGCGGTCGAGCCAGCGTTGCTCGATGGCAACCACGGCTTCGGCGTCGCGGTCCGGGAGAAATCTCCTGGCGTCCGCTTCGCTGGTGGTTTCTGCGGCGTAAAACGTGACCCGCGGGCAGTCGCGCGGCAGCAGGTAGTTGTGCAGCCGAGCATCCGAAACGCACCAGACACGTTCGATGCCGCCGCTCGATTCGCGCGGCGTGAACCGCTCGATGCCCGATGCTTCGCTGACGTGATAGACCCGCCTCGGGTGGTTCGTCAATTGGCCCCCAGAGCGCGGGTCAAGGCGCGATCCAGTTGATTGGCGAAGGCCTGCCGGTCCTGCTTGTTCAATGTGGCGGGACCACCGGAAATCTCTCCCGTGCTGCGCAGTTGCTCCATCAGGTCACGCATCGCGAGACGTTGCCGGACATTCTCCGTCGTGTAGAGCTCACCGC
>SMWF01000101.1 GCA_004357385.1 Gammaproteobacteria bacterium
CCCACAGCTACGACCTGACCGAGTTGGGCCGCTACTACCGCGCCTACGCATCGCTGATGGACCACTGGCGCGAGGTGCTGCCGGCCGGCGCGATGCTCGAGGTGCAGTACGAAGAACTGGTGACCGACAACGAAGCCCAGGCGCGGCGCCTGATCGATTACTGCGGCCTGGAGTGGGACGATGCCTGCCTCGAGTCTCACAAGACCGACCGCTCGATTCGCACCGCGAGTGTCACCCAGGTGCGCCAACCGATCTATGACACCTCGCTCGAACGCTGGCGGCACTACGAGGCGTTTCTCGACCCGCTGTTCGATGCGCTGGGTGACCTGGCTCCGAAACGCAGCTAGCCTGGCGTTCGCGCTGACGCTGCTCGGCGGCTGCAGCGCAGCGGAACTGCGTCACCGCCAAGCCGTGGCCAACGTGCTGGCCGATGCCAGCGGCTGGCAATCGCGGACGATCGCGACGGACGCCTTCGTGTTGGCGTCCTGGCTGGGTCCCCGGCGAGACGTCGATGGGGCGCTCGCTGTCTACATTGAAGGCGATGGCTTCGCCTGGGCCACGCCGAGTCGGCCATCGTTCAACCCGACCCCAAGGCGACCCCTGGGCCTTGAGTTGGCGCTGCGCCATCCACGCGGCAACGTCGCGTATCTGGCACGGCCCTGTCAATTCGTCGGGGAAACCGAGTTTCGCGGCTGCACTCCGCCGGCCTGGACCTACCAACGGTTCTCCGAAGCCGCGGTAGCAGCCAGCGACCAGGCGATCTCGCGGCTGAAGGCGGATTACAAAGCAAAACGCCTGACCCTGATCGGTTATTCCGGCGGTGGCGCGATCGCTGCACTGGTTGCGGCACGTCGCTCGGACGTCGAACGTCTGGTGACCATTGCCGGTGTTCTTGACCACGTACTGTGGACCGGCAGCAAACGCCTCAGCCCGCTGACCGGTTCGCTGAATCCGGCTGATTCGTGGGCAGCACTCACTCACGTGGCACAGATTCATTACGTGGGCAGCACCGACGAGGTGGTCGATAGCGCCTTGGCGACATCCTTCCGCGCCCGATACGCGGATCCCGAACACGTCCGGATCGTCGTTATGGAGGGCTTCGACCACCGCTGCTGCTGGGTCGATGCGTGGCCACGTCTGGCCGCATCCTGGGCTTCAATCGACCAGCTTGCGGCCCGAGGCAAACAGCAGATAGAACACCAGACCGAACAAGGTGACGCCCGCCGCGACCTGGAACACCAGGGCCCATGAGCCGGTGGCCTCCAGGATCATTCCGCTGACGAAGATGCCGATGATGCCCGGGATGGTCCCCGCGGTGTTGGTGATGCCCATCAGCGTG
This sequence comes from Gammaproteobacteria bacterium, assembly GCA_004357385.1. GTDB lineage: Bacteria > Pseudomonadota > Gammaproteobacteria > Pseudomonadales > Azotimanducaceae > SMWF01. The sequence continues at coordinate 1,340 of SMWF01000101.1, forward strand.
CCCGCATGCCGTGGCGCGACATCCATGTGATTGATGGCGAAGCCACCGGTGGCGAACGCACCCAGCGCAGTCCCCACGGACATCACCCCAATCGCCATCCACGCCGACTGCACTTCGCCGACGATCAGCAGCGCGGTGGCAATGCCCCCGAACCCGATCGTCTGCATCAGCTTGCGTACCCGGGTGACGTCCATGCCGGCGGTGATCATCCGGTCCGCGATGTTGCCGGCGATATTGAGAAAGAAGAACGAGGTGATATGGGGCACCATCGTGAACCATCCGACGGACGCGTAGTCGACGCCAAGGCCCTTGTTGACGAAGGTCGGCAGCCAGGCAAGCAGCACATACAGCGACCAGTTGTTGCAGAAATGTGCGACCACGATGGCCCACACGGGCGCATGGCTGAGTAACTCCCTCCAGGGCACCGACGTCACCGGCTCCTCGCTGGTGGCCTCCGCCGCGATCTCGGCCAGTTCCTCGGCGCTGATCTGCGGATGCTGGGACGGCAACGACGTGACCGCGCGCTGCCAGGCGAAGTACCAGATCACGCCCAACGCGCCGAACAGATAGAACGCCCACTGCCAGCCCAGGTGCTGAACGATGTACGGGGTGAACACCAGCGCGAAGATGGTGCCCAGCGGGATGCCGCTGTTGGTGAATCCCACCGCCCGGGCCCGCTCCTTCAGCGGCACCCAACGACTGTACAGGCTGTAGATCGACGGAAACGTCACCGCTTCGCCCATGCCCATGGCAATGCGGGTGACAATCAGCATGGTGATCCCGAGCGCCGCCGCCGGCGGTGTCAGGAGCGTGAACAACGACCAGGCCAGCACGCCCGCCCCGAGTACCACCTTGCCGCCGAACCGGTCCGCCAAGCGACCACCAACGATCTGCAGCAACAGGTAACCGACGAAAAACGATGACAGCACCGTGCCCTGGGTCTGCAGGTTCCAGCCGAAGTCCTCGGCCATCGGGATGATCGCCACCGAGATGTTGACCCGGTCGATGTAGCAGACGAACACCGACAGAAAAGTCAGAAACACCACCACATGGCGGCGCGGTCGCGCCGCTGAAATCACCGTGTTGATCGCCCCACCCCCGACCACCTTTGACGAGGATGCTACACCACATGACACCCCTGGACTGCCAGGGTGTGCATTGGCGTATGCGAGAATGCGACATGGAGAACGTACCGGTTATCGCCATTGACCGTCTGAGCACGGATGCGAGCGCCCGGGCGGCCATCGATGTCGCCTGCCGCGAGTGGGGATTCTTCCAGATCGTTGGCCACGGACTGCCTGCGCAAGCGATCGGTGCGCTGCGCCGGCAGATGCACGCGTTCTTTTCCCAGGCCAGCGAGGCCAAGCGGGAAATTTCCCGCACGGCCGGCAACCCCTGGGGTTTTTTCGATCAGGAACTCACCAAGAACACCCCGGACTGGAAGGAGATCTACGACTACGGCCCACCCGGGCGCACCCCCGACATGCCGGGCTTGAGCCCCCAGTGGCCGCCCGCGCTGCCGGACTTCGAACCCGCCATCCGCGCCTATTATCAGGCCTGCGAGGGGATTGCGCTGCGTCTGATCGACGCGATCGCGACCAATCTCGGTGCCACGCCTGGGTCTTTGCGGCGCGATTTCGAGCCGAGCCATACCAGCTTCCTGCGCCTGAACTACTATCCGAGGTGTCCAGCGCCCGCGCGACCGGCCGGGATTGAAGTTCCCGAAGACGGCCACCTCGGCATCAACCACCACACCGATGCCGGCGCGGTGACCCTGTTGCTGCAGGATGCGCAGGCAGGGCTGCAGGTGTTTCGCGACGACGCCTGGCACACGGTCGAGCCGATCGGCGATGCACTGGTGGTGAATATCGGCGACGTGGTCCAGGTGTGGTCGAATGATCAGTACCGCGCGCCGTTGCACCGCGTGCTGGCCAACGAGCAGCGGGAGCGCTACAGCGCACCGTTGTTCTTCAACCCGAGCTACGAGACCGACTATGCGCCGCTGGCGAGCACCCTCGACGCCGCGCATCCCGCCCGCTATCGGCCGATCCCCTGGGCCGAATTCCGCGCCCAGCGCGCCGCCGGCGACTACGCCGACTACGGCGCCGAGGTGCAGATCGCCGACTACAGGCTTCACGACGACTGACCTTGGCGCGTTGGGCGCCGCTCTCTTTGGACGCTTCTGAGGGATTGTGCGTAGAATCCTACGTTTGTTGCGAGCGCTCCCCATTACTCACCGTCCCGTTTACCTCGGCTACGTGGTCGTGCTGCTTACCCTGGCCGCGACCCTTTCGTTCATCGATCGTCAAATCCTCAACGTCATGATCGGCCCGATCAAACGCGATCTGGGTGGATTGTCCGACACGGAGATCTCGTTGATCATCGGCCTTGCGTTCTCCCTGGTGTACTCGCTGGCGACCTGGCCACTGGCACGCCTGGCCGACCGGAGCAGCCGGCGCAACATCATCGTCGCCGGGATTTTCTGCTGGAGCGCGATGACCGCGCTGGCGGGCCTGGCCAACTCGTTCTGGCAGCTGTTCGGCGCACGCATGGGCGTCGGGATCGGCGAAGCGAGCCTCGGGCCCGCCAACCAATCGCTGCTGGCGGACTACTTCGAAGCCAGCCGCCTGCCGCTGGCCTACGGCATCGTCGGCACCGCACCGTTCATCGGCACCGGCATCGCCAACATCGTCGGGGGGCCGTTGATCGACTACCTCGAAGCGCGGCCCAACTTCTCGCTGCCGCTGTTCGGCGAGGTGTACTCCTGGCAGATGGTGCTGGTGGTGGTCGGCTTGCCCGGACTGCTGCTGGCGGCGCTGATGTTCACCGTGCGCGAGCCGAAACGCACCGGACTCGGTGGCGCTGCCTACCCCCACGGCTATCCGCTCAAGGAAGTGTTCGACTTCGTCAGGGAACGCGCCCGCTACCTGACCCTGCACTTCATCGCCTACCTGTGCCTGTCGATTCAGGGGTTTGCATTTCTGACCTGGATCGTCGAGTTTTTCGTGCGCAAGCACGGCTGGACCAAAACCGAAATCGGCCTGTCCTACGGTTTCATTGCCCTGTTCATCGGCATCGCCGGCAGCGTCTGGGCGGGGTTCTACGCCGGACGGATGCTCGCCCGGCAACGCGCCGATGCCACCATGCGGCTGTGCTTGTGGGGGACGATCGTGCTTGGCCCGCTGGCCGTGCTGATGCCGTTATTGAGCGATGCCCACTGGGCGCTGGCGCTGATCGTGCCCATCACCTTCTGCATGTCGATGCCGCCGGGCTTGAGCAGCGCGGCGCTGCAGGCAATCGCGCCGAATCAGATGCGCGGCCAGATGATTGCGTTGTACCTGATCTGCGTGTCGTTCATTTCCTACCTGGTCGCGCCGCTGATCATCGCGGTGATGAACGACTACATCTTCGGACGCGAGGACGCCATCGACCTCTCGTTGGCATGGCTGGCGTTATTCAACTATTCCATTGCCGCGGTGTGCCTCGCATTCGCGTTGAAACCGCTGCGGCGCGCCATCGAGCAGGCGCGCGCCTGGCAACAGGTCTAGACGATGCAGCCCATTCCCCTGCTCGGCGGCCCGGTCCGGCTGACCGGCGCGCTGGATGTCGACCAACGCCCGACGGGCATCATCCCGCGGCGCCTCCCGGACTGGACCCGGCCCCAGGTGCCGCCGTTCATGGTCGCCGTGGCCACGCAACCGTCGGGCGTGCGACTCGAGTTCGACAGCGATACGCGCTGCATCGAGCTCCATCTCAAGCTGGCGCGCTTCGAGCAAGGGCCCGCCGGCGTGGCCGACGCGGTCTTCGACCTGGTCATCGACGGCGACGTCACGCTGGCCCAGCAAGGCGAAGGGGGCGACCGCGTGTGGGTCGACCCCGCCGACCCCAACCATGTCGAGATCCGCCGCGGCGAACCATGCACGGTGCGCTTCGAGGACCTGCCGGCGGGCAGCAAACGGCTCGCGCTGTGGTTGCCGGCCAACGCACGGGTGGAGTTGATCGAGCTGCGCATCGACCCTGATGCAACCATTGCCGCAGCCGAGCCATCGGGCTTACGCCGCTGGATCCACCACGGCAGTTCGATCAGCCACTGCAGTGAAGCGCACAGCCCGACCCGCACCTGGCCTGCGGTCGCCGCTCGCCTGGGTGGTGTTGAGCTGCTCAACCTGGGACTGGGCGGCAGCTGCCATCTCGATCAGTTCGTGGCCCGGACCCTGCGCGACGAGCCGGGCGATCTGTTGAGCCTGAAAGCCGGTATCAACGTCATCAACATGAACTCGCTGACGGAGCGCACGTTCGCGCCTGCGCTGCACGGCTTCATCGACACCGTTCGTGAGGGCAAGCCCGATACACCGTTCCTGATCGCTTCACCCATCATCTGCCCGTGCGCCGAGCAGCATCCCGGCCCGACGGTGCCCGACGCCCAGGGCGTGTTCCGCATCATCGAAGGCGACCCGCGCATCCGCCGCGACAGCCTCACGCTGACGATGGTGCGCGAGATCATTGAGGACATCGTGGCGCAACGGCGCGCTGCCGGAGACGCGCAGCTGCACTACCTGAACGGGCTGGAACTGTTCGGCGAGGCCGACCTCGACGATCTCCCGGACGCCCTGCACCCCAACGGCGACGGCTACGTGCGGATGGGCGAACGGTTCCACCAGCTCGCGTTCGCCGACGGCGGCCCTTTTGCTTGACCGGTCCCGCTTCTTTGAGAGCAGAGAGATCCCTTGGAGATAGTTCCATGAAGCTCAGGAGCTTCCAGATAACAGATGAAAAACACATCGTAGAGGGGCCCGTTGGGGAGGGCTCGCCTGCCTGGTTCGAGGACCCGGTGCATCGCTGGCTCGACATCGAAGCGCCTGAAGAAGAAGAGCTGAATGCACTCCTGAAGCCACTGAATATCGACCCGGAGATGCTGAGCGTACGGGTGGAGCCGGATTCGGGTCTTTTTATCGAGATCCTCGAGAAGCTGTTGTTCATTCGAATCCCGACGCAAGCCGCCACCTCCGATGGGGGTCTCACGCACATCTCGCTGTTATGCCTTCCCACGACGCTGGTGAGCATTCACCAGGAGCCGCTGCCTGCAATCTCGGATCTGGCACTTCGTTTAACAGGTCGTATCCGCCTGAAATCGGCGACCACCTCGGCCCTCGTCTACCAGGTGATCGCAAGGCTGGTGGGCGAAAACTTCTTCGCCTTCACGGCGTGTCGCCGGAAGCACGATGCGCTCTGCAAGCAGTTGATCGAGGATTCAGGCAGCGTGGTGCCGGAAGACATATTCAGCCTGCGGCGCCGGATTACCAACATCGGCGATGTGAACGAGGATCATGCCTTCTGCGTCGACGTCCTTCAGAAGGTGGAGAGCACCTCGTTCAGCGCGGGCGATCAGCGGGAGCACTTACAGGAACTCGAGCGCAGCCTTGGACGCAACCAACGCTCCATGGATCGCCTGGAAGAGAACGTCAAGGAACTGCACCAGCAGTTTCTGCTTGCGATCCAGGACATGACGGGCAACCGGCTGAAGGTCCTGACGATTCTGTCGGCCGTGTTCCTGCCCTTGACCCTCATCGCCGGCATTTACGGCATGAACTTCGAGCACATGCCGGAACTGCATGTACGCTACGCGTATTACGTGATCCTGGGATTCATGGCCCTGGTGGGGGTCGGTATGCTTGGATTCTTCTACAAGAAAGGCTGGTTCGACTGACGGTTTGGAACGAGATCAAGGATGAACAATAGACACCGTTTCGCGTTACATTTGAGTTTGTTGCTGATATTAGTTGGCTGCTCGGACGGTTGGCAGCCGGTGGCCGAAGGTCGAATCGGCAACACCACGCCGTTCATCTTTTCTGCTGACGAGACTGCCGAGGGCGATAACGAGTTCAACGGGAAGATCGAGAAGGTGACGGTGGAGGTGGCGCAGGCACGCTGAACAAATCCATAGCCGGGCTAAGCGGTAAGATAGGCGGCGAGAAAGCCCACGGTGTCGCGGAACTCCTGGGGTGGTACCGCCGAATGGCGCCCCGGGTTGGCGTGCAGCGATTTGACCTCCGAACTCAGGGCGGCAAACAAGTCCAGGCCGCCCTGCCGATCGATCAGTTCGTCATCCCACTGCAACAGGAACCGCACCGGGCAGGACACCCTGGGTGCATCGGCGCGCAGACGATCGCCGTTCAGCCGCCCGAACCCCATCAACCCGAGCAACGCCACCTGAATGCGGGGTTCGGCGGCGACCACCGGTACGCCCATCATGGTGCCCATCGATAGGCCCCAATAGCCGATGGAGGACGGCGCCTGCTCGGCGACCACCGCGTCCAGCGCGGCGCGCCAATCGGCCACCATTTCATCATAGATGCTGTCACGGGCCCAGGTGGTCTCGAAGTCTTCGCCGGTGCTGCGCTCACCATGGCCAGGCCCATCGATGGCAAAGGACGCGATGCCGTGATGGCGCGCCAGCATGCGCGCCAGGGACAACACGTAGCCGGAGCGCTTGTGCTGGGTTCCGCCGTGGCCGATAAGCACCAGCGGCGCACTCTCCGCGGCGTCCTCGGCCCGCCAGAGAATGCCCGGTACGTCGCGCCCTTCGAGCTCGATCCGAAAGCCTTGCTCTAGCACGCCTCGCGATTCCGTTGTTTCCGCCCACTGCATGGTGCCCATTACAAGTCATCCCGCGCGCTGATCTGGAACAGCCAGATATCCGGAGGTGGCGGCTCGTCGCCCCGGTCGCCGTATTTGGCCAGCGCCGATGCAATTACCGCATCGACGTCGATATCGGTCACTCGCATCGCAATCGCCGGATAAACCGAATCGCCCACTTTGACCCGGACCCGTGGATCGGCGAGTACATACTTCGGCCAGGTCTTGGTCGAACCCTCAGACGCCGGGATCATGAG
>SMWF01000102.1 GCA_004357385.1 Gammaproteobacteria bacterium
CCGACGCCGCGCTGAAGCTGTTCATCGGCGAGATAGTCGACCTGAAGCACTTCCAGGACACGCGCGAAGCCGGAATCATTGACGCAGATCGGCTGACCCTCATCGAAGATCGCGTGGATGAAGACGGCAAAGAGATCGAGGTTCGAAAGTTCGCGAACGATGCAGATCTGTTGATCTGACCTCCCCGCAAGGCACTCCGAGTACGCTCACGGCGCAGACTCTGGGATCACCCATGGTAGTCTGAACGCCGGGGGAGACCTTGGACACAGACGAGAAAGATTCCACGGGGCTGTCGCCGGAGTGGTTCGCACGGGTTGATGAAAGCGACGACGCGGTGTTCTATCAGACGCCGCGCCTGGTGGCGCACATCGACGACGCCACCATTGCCGCCCTGACGGACTACTACCGTGAGGTGATTCCGGCCGGTGGCGTGGTGCTGGACCTGATGTCTTCCTGGATTTCACACCTGCCCGACGACTCGACCTACGCCGAGGTGGTGGGTCACGGCATGAACCAGGCGGAATTGGACGCCAATCCGCGTTTGAGTGAACGGCTGGTCCAGAACCTCAACGCCGACCCTGCGCTGCCGTTTGCGGACGATCGCTTCGACGTCGCGCTGATCGCGGTCTCGGTGCAGTACCTCACGCGACCGGTCGAGGTGTTTGCGGAACTGGCGCGGGTGCTGAAGCCCGCCGGTCGCCTGATCGTTTCAACCTCGCACCGTTGCTTTCCGACCAAGGCGGTGCGGGCGTTTCATGTCTTGAATCCGATGGAGCGGGTGCGCCTGATCACGGCGTACTTTACGGGCGTCGATGGGTTCGATGCGCCCGAATTCATCGATCTCTCACCCCCCGGACCACCCCGCGGAGCACCCCCCGGATCGTCCACGGATGCGGATCCGTTGTGGATTATCACGGCTAGAAAGGAAGCCCGATGAGCGACTACGAGTACCTGGGCCAACGCGATGCGCAGTTTCGTCAACGGTGAAACCTGGACCTGGCAAGGCCGTTGAATTTAAATGACTGAGTCTTACGACGAAATATACCTGGGGGAGCGCCATGGCTGATGCCAGACCCGGGGTCCGGATGCGTCTGGAGCCCGAAGACGAATACACCCATCCGATCGAAGCGGCGAGCAACTTCAATGAGAGCATGTACTTCAACGTGTTCGATCGCGAACGCCGGATCGGCGGCTGGTTCCGGTTGGCGAACCGGCCCAACGAAGGTCGCGGCGAGATGTCCTGCTGTGTCTATCTGCCCGATGGGCGGATAGGGTTCATGTTCGCCCGCCCTGAGCGGCACGACAACGACGCATTCGACGGTGGCGGCATGACGTTTGAGGTCGTCGAACCCTTCAAGCGCCTGAAGGTGACTTACCGCGGCAAGCTGTGCGTCATGGAAAATCCCAAGGACATGGCGGACCCGAAGACCGCGTTCACCAACAATCCGCAGCTCGATGCCGAACTCGACCTCGACTACGTTGGCATCTCACCGATGTTCGGCGGCGAACCGGTTAACGAAGACGGATCGCAGATCGAACTGGACGCCGAGAAAGCGTTCGCCCGGGGTCATACCGAGCAGCACATGGTCGCGAAGGGTGCGATCACCGTGGGCGGCCAGCGCTTCGAGATCGATGGGCTTGGGTTGCGTGATCACTCCTGGGGGCCGCGCTACTGGCAGGCGATTTACTGGTATCGCTGGCTGCCCATGAACTTCAGCAAAGACTTCGCGATGATGATCTCCATCACCACGAGCCCGGATGGAAGCCAGCGTCAGGGCGGCATGGTGTTGCGCGATGGCGAGTACGTGATGATCAAAGAGGCGCGTATCGAGGCGGAATATGACGCGGACGATTGCCAGACGACGCTGAAAGCATGGGCGAAGACCGACGAGCGCGAGTACGAAATCACGGGCAAGGTGATGTCCCTGATTCCGCTGCGCAACCGACGCCGAACCCCGGACGGTGAGGATCTGATGACCCGCATCACCGAGGGCATGACCGAATACACCTGCGACGGGCAGGTGGGGTATGGCCTGTCCGAGTTCCTGGATCAGATCGTCGACGGGCAGCCCGTGGGTAAGCTTGAGGGTTGCTGATGATCCGTACCGATTTTGCCCGCGCGTTGTGGGAGAATCTGTGCTGCACCGGACTAGGGGAGAGACATATTGGAAACTGAAGTCATGAAAAGCTGGTGGTCAAAAGCAGCGCTGATCGGTTCGGTCGTTGCGTTGCTGCTGTTGCCACTGGGCGCGCTGGGTAGCCGCGTGGGGCTCTGGAACTTCCAGATCGGATTTCTGTTCCTCGCCGCCGGCGCATTACTGGCGATAATCGGGGTAGTGATCGGCATCGTCGGGTTGATCCTGGCGTCGAAGGCGAACCGCACCGCGGACCGACCGGGGTTGTACAGCGGAATCGTCATCAGCGTGATGGTGCTTGGCTACCTGATGGTGCAGTTCAATACCGCCAGTTCGGTGCCTCCCATTCACAACATATCAACGGACATTGCGGATCCGCCTGCGTTCGATCAGGTGGTCGCGTTGCGCGAGGGCGCCAACCCCCTGGCTTACGATGCGAGCAAGCTGGTCGAATTCAAGGATCAGCAGGTAGCGTATGGCGAGCTTCAACAGAATGCCTATCCGGAAGTGCGCACCCACGAGAGCCACCTTGCGCCCGAGCAGGCGCTCGAGGCGGCGGTTGCGGTGCTTCAGGCCATGGGCTTGGAGATCGTCGACACGAATCCGGCCGAGGGCAGGGTCGAAGCGACAGCCACCACGTTCTGGTTCGGTTTCAAGGACGACCTGGTCGTACGAATCAGGGAAATCTCGAGCGGCTCGCTGATCGACGTTCGTTCGGTTTCACGCGTGGGGCAGAGCGACCTTGGCGCCAACGCCGCACGCATCATGGCGTTTCTGGATGGGTTCTCGGCGGCGAGCTGAGTTAGGCCTGCTAGCCAGCTGGCAGCTAGCCAGGCGGCTAAAAGGTCAGAATCTCCGGCGTCAGGGTGTCGAGATCTACGATGCCCACGGCGTTGAGCCCGTGCATGTGGCCGGCACACTCCCCGGGGTTGAATAACAACTGATCGTCACGCTGCTCGATGCGCTGCAGATGGGTGTGGCCGTGCAGCGCCAGATCGTGACTGGCCCGCAGCGCGTCTTCGAGGTCCAGGGGATCGTGCACGATGAGGATGCGTCGTTCGTGCCAGACCAGCTCCAGCGGTGGCTCGGCGAACTGGAAGCCGTGCCGGTGCGCGGCGGCATGGAGGGCGTCACGTTCCTTATCGTTGTTGCCGAACACTCCGAACATCGGGGCATGGAGGTTGGCGAACACATCGAGGGTCTTGGCCTGGGTGATGTCGCCGGTGTGAATCACCCGGTCGACCCCGGCCGCATTGAACAGCTCGACGATACGGCCGACGTTGCGCAGGTTGTTGTGGGTGTCGCTGACGACGCCGATTCGCATGAGATTCAGGAAGGCTAGCGGGGCCGATCAGCGGGAAAGAGGAGGGAACAGGCAAGGCCTGTTCCCTCCCTGCTTGCTTACGCCACTTTTTCCAGAATGTGAATGCCGCAGGCACTGCCGAGGCCGATGACATGAGTCATGCCAAAGCGTGCCCCTTCGACTTGCCGTCCGCCGGCTTCGCCGCGCAGGTGGGTCGACACTTCGTAGATGTTGGCGATGCCGGTCGCGCCCAACGGATGGCCCTTGGAGAGCAGCCCGCCGGAGACGTTCACCGGGATCCGACCGCCCAGCGCCACTTCGCCGTCGTCGATCATGCGGCCCGCTTCGCCGTCGCCACACAGGCCCAGATTCTCGTAGTGCAGAATCTCCGCCGTGGCAAAGCAATCGTGCAACTCGACCAGGTCGATGTCCTCTGGACCGATGCCGGCCATTTCGTAGGCCGCGGCCGCCGCGTTGCGCGTGCAGCTGTTGACGTCCGGCATGACCAGATCGCGTTCCTGCCACGGGTCTGAGGTCAGCACCGAGGCGCGCACTTTCACGGCCCGGCTCATCAGGCCCAGTTCCTTCACCTTCTTCTCTGAGGCGAGTACCGCCGCGGCGGATCCGTCCACGTTCACCGAGCACATCAGTTTGGTGTTCGGGTAGGAGATCATTTCCGAGTTCATGACCGTGTCCAACGGCGTCTCGATCTGATACATGGCCTTCGGGTTCATCGTGGAGTGATGGTGGTTCTTCACCGACACTTTGGCGAACTGTTCGAAGGTGGTGCCATATTGACGCGCGTGCTCCTGGCCGGCTTCTGCGAACACGGCGGGCATCGTCCCGGAGCCTAACAGCCCTTCTTTGGGGATCCCGGATCCACCGCCGCCCCCGCCGAGCAGGCCCTTGCCCATCTGTTCCACTCCGACCGCGAGCGTCAGGTCATACAGGCCGGCTTTGATCGAGGTCCAGGCTTCGCGAAATGCAGTCGCGCCGGTGGCGCAGGCATTCGCGCAATTGACCACCGGCATGCCGGTCTGGCCGATCTGCTGCAGCAACCGCTGGCCGACCATGCCGCTGGCCTGACCCAGGTTGCCGCAGTACAGCGCCTCCATGTCCTGGATCGTCAATCCGCAATCGTCCAGCGCCATCAACGCGGCTTCTGCACCGAGGTCCGGTACCGTGCGTTCGGGGAAGCGCCCGAACTTGATCATATCTACGCCAACTACATATACATCGCTCATGGGCTAGCCTCCTTAGCTGGTCCCTAACTTGGAAGAAATGGGCTGAAAGAAATAGGAAAGGTAAGAATTGCCATCTTTGTCCTTGCGGCCGAGGGCGTCCCGATAGACGACCTCCACCGGCATGTCGAATTCTATGTTCTCTGGCGCCGGATCGACGTTGATCAGGTTGCCCTTCACGGTGCCGCCGCCGTCCAGATCGACGATTGCGGAGATGTACGGTACCTCGATGCCGGGAAACGACCGGTACACGATGGAATAAACGTACAGCTTCCCCTGGTTGGACAGCTTGACTGCTTCGATGGTGTCACGCGCCCCGCACTTGGAGCACACCGTGCGCTCGCCAAGGTAAATTGCGTCGCAGTTGCTGCATTTTTGACCCTCGAGGTACGGATCCCCGTCATCGGGAAGCTTCAGATAATCCACTACAGGCAGCGGCTTGGCATCGCTCATGTCGGTCGTTCCCCCTTTCGCGCGAACTAAACGTAAGTATGAATCGTTGCGCCGAAGGATACCCTCGGGGCAGACCGCCGTGCAATGCGGTCCTTCGGGTCCGCATTCCCGGGACGTCAGCGACGTACGGGCAAGCGGCTGCGTCCCCACAGGAAAAACGGCGCGATACGCTGACCATCATCCACGAGGGTCAACGACGATAGACGCTCACACAGGGTGCGCACCGCCACGCGCGCCTCGAGGCGTGCCAGCTGGGCGCCCAGGCAGAAGTGCACCCCCAGACCAAACGCGAGGTGCCGACCCCTGGGTCGATCGAGCTGGAACTCGTCGGGGTTTGCGAAGGTGCGTTGGTCCCGGTTCGCGGCGGCGTAGATCAGATACACCTTGGCGCCCTCGGGAATCGTGGTGCCATGCAGGCGCACGTCCCGGGTCGTGGTCCGGTACAGGCCGAGCACCGGCGGGTCGTAGCGCAGGCTCTCCTCGATGGCGCGCTCGATCAGGTCTGGTTCCTCGACCAGACGCTGCCAGCGGGCCGGCACCTGGAGCACCCGCCACATGAGGTTGGTGATCAGCGAGGTCGTGGTTTCGTTGCCGCCGACCAGCAGTTGGGAGGCCACGCTCAGAACATCGTCATCGGAAAGCTGCTGGCCGGATTCCGTGCGGGCCCGCAGCAGCGCCGTGGTGAGATCGTCGGGCACGTCCGCATCCCCGCTCTGCTCGGAGCCGAGCAACCTGCGACGCGTCGCGATGTGATCCATCAGGTAGGCGGCGAGTTCCGCCATGGGCGCCGCATAGGCTGTGGGGTCCGGCGCGCCCATCGCGGCGACCTGGGCATCGGACCAGGCTTTGAACTGACGGCGATGGTCGGCCGGCACGCCCAGCAGTTCGGATATCACGATCACCGGCAAGGGGGCGGCGTAGTCGTCGTGCAGGTCGAACTCGGGATCACCGGCCTCGATTGCGTCCGCCAGCTCGTGACTGATGGCAATGATCCTGTCGCTGAGCGCCGCGATCACCCTTGGCGTGAAAGCCTGCTGGACCAGGCCTCGAAAGAAGGTGTGTTGCGGCGGGTTCGATAGCATTCCCTGGGGCGGCGTAACGCGTGGGCCCTGGCCGTGTTCGCTGGAGAACGTTTCGATATCGCGCAGCGCGGCATCGACGTCCTGGTACCGCGACAGGCAGTAGAATGGGGGGTCGAAGTCGGCGTAGTAGTGCACCGGGTGTTCGTCGAGCAACACCCGCCAGCCCGGCGCCGGATCGGCGAGCGTGTCCGGGTCGAAGGGGTCGAAGTCGTTCATCGGAATTTCGTCGGGTCTTTTTGTATCATGCTACTGTAATTTGGATCGACCGAGGGGAGAAATGCAGATGATGTTGAGCACCTATCCACTGTTTCAACAAGCCTACTTCGTCAATGACGTGGAAGAAGCGGCGCACAAGTGGAACCGACTGTTCGGCGCGGGCCCGTTTGTCATCGTGCCGCATCACA
>SMWF01000103.1 GCA_004357385.1 Gammaproteobacteria bacterium
ATCGAAGCCGCCTGCGCCTGAATCCCCTCGACAACCCAACAGCCTGAGCGTTATTTTAGCGCTACCGGCGCTTGAGGAGGAGCAGTTGAGCATTCTGGTCGAACCGCAACATCTGCCGGCGAACCGCGCCGAAGTCACCGAAGCGTGGCTGAGGAGCACGTTGGCCACGCATCCTACGTTTGCCGCGGACCCGATCGAGTCGCTCGAACTACACAATCTGGGCGACGGCATGGGCCAGCTCAGCGAATTGATCGCCGTCGCAGTGCATTGCGAATCAGGCGAAACACGCGACCTCGTCATCAAGCTGCACACCGAAGTACCCAGCATGCACGCAATTGCGATGCGCTATCGCTATTACGAGAGCGAAACCAATTTCTACAACCTGCTGGCGGAGCGCATCCCAATGCGTACGCCCCGGATCTACCTGGCCCAGTTCGATCCCGACCAGGAACGGGTACTGGCCATCATGGAGAGCTTCAAAGACTGGCATTCTCCGGATCAGATAACCGGCGCGACGCTGGACGAGGTGACGACTGCGGTCAGCCATCTGGCGGGATTGACGGCCGCGTTCTGGAACGTATCGCTGCACGAAACCCACGACTGGCTGAACCACCCCACGTCCGACACCTACGCACTCGTACCGGCACATTACGCAGCAACGGTCGACGCCTTCCTGGAGCAATTCTCCGCTGCCTTACCGGCAAGCGCCCGCCAGGCCGCACCGGCGATCAGCCGCAACTTTTCCGCACTGCTTGGCGAGCTTTCTGAGGGGCCCCAGGCGCTGGCGCACGGTGACTATCGGGTCGAGAACCTGTTCTACGGACCGACTGATGAATTCGCGGTGATCGACTGGCAACTGATGATGACCACCCGGCCCGGCTTCGACCTCGCCTACCTGCTGAGCACCAACATCGACACCGCGCTGCGACGTCAGGCGGAAGGCGAACTCATGGATCGATACCTCGACGCGCTTGCGCGCCACGGTGTGCAAGATTACAGCCGAGGTGAGCTCGAGTCCGACTACCGGCTGGCGCTACTCGACATCAGCCGAATCCCGGTTATCGGTGGTGCCAGTTGCGACATGAGCAACGAGCGCAGTGTTGCGTTGTTCAGCGCGATGGGATCGAGATTGTTCCAGGCGATCGAGGACTGGGACGCGCTGAGCATGTTGCCAGGGTGACCGCGCAGGATCTCGCTGGATCGCGGCGGCCGGAAACGCAGGGGATTCTGTCACGTCGCTCGATGGTCGGATGGAATCGCGGCGTCGGTTCGGCGGGTTGCTTCGACCAACCGGCAGAGATCGTCGATACTCGTCAGCGCAAGAAGTTGCTCCTCGCTGAATTCGCAGGCGAGCCGGCATTCGACGTGATGAACAATCTCAACCACGCGCACCGAGTCGGCGCCAAGCTCGGCAAACGACGAAGTCCGCGCAAACGAAGGTGGGGCTTCATCCCCCCAACTCGCTACGATGCAAGACCTAACGAGCGCTAAGGCGTCGAGTTCAGTGCCCGACATGTCCCCTGCCTCCACATTTCACCCAGCAACGGCCAGTTCAGCCATTCGGTAGGTGACGTTGCGATTGCGCATTCAAGCTGAGCCGCCATCCAGCGCCGTGCAACGTTCACTGCACATTGCTGATCTGGCTCCGACGTCAGGTCGATCGGATCCGAAAACGTAATGCGCAGCCGCCGCGGCCCGGAACCCGAGACGAAGACAAACCCCAGCAGCGCGCCGGTCGCGACAGCAAGTCGGATGGGGCCGTCGGGCAATGCTGCGGGTACTGCAAACAGTTCGACCGGGTCGCACAACGGTTCGATGTCCGAATCGATCGGCGCATCGATGAAGGAAAACAGGACCCCGCCGCGGCGCAGGCAGGAATATGCATGGACAGCTGCGTCGCGACTCTCATCGAGCAGCGCAACACTCGGTCCCAATTCACCGAGCCGGTGGAACAGCCGCGCGGTCTGCGCAGGACCAGCCGACCTGCGAAACGCACACAATGGACGATCCAAAGGCGAGTACCGATGCAGATGGAATAGCCCACTGACAAAACAACCGATGTGGGGCATCAGCAGGACCAGCGGCCGCCCCGAACGCGCAAGCTCGCCATACGACCGATAAAACATCGGGCCGGCAAGCTCGAATGCGTCCCACCGAATCCCCGGCGCGCCGGTACGGAGCACTTCGCGATAGTCACGCCAGAACTGCTGCTCATGGTCCAGCGCATCTGCGGCCCATCGATCCGCCACCGACTCGGGCTCCCCGAGCGCCTCACTCATGTAACGCGCGACCGCACGTCGTTTCATTCGACGCCGTCTGAAGGGCCAGGGCATCACACCGCGACAGCGCCCGCGTTGCATTCCTGCAGCGTGATCACATGCACCACGCGTTGCCCCGACTCCTTCAATTCATAGGAGTAGCGCACCGCGCCACCGATGCGCATCAGGTTGAACAGCTGCTGGTTGCTACAGGTTCTCCGGCCGAGCACCGCGGCGTGGCCCTCGAGTGCACGGCGCGAAACCCGCTCGACCTGATACTGATAGACCAGGGTCCGTCCCTCGCGGCTGACCGCGACTAACCGGGTTGACTGATCAATCTGGAACGGAAGCCGTTCGTTTAAGAAGACGACCGCTTCATCCAGTAATTCCATTAATTGCGAAATCGGATCCAAGCGCGAATCCGGAGCAGATTGCGCATAGCCCGGCTGCGATTCCTGCGCGCACGCCGCACCCGCGAGCAGTACCCAGACGACGCCGGCGAACTTCACGCCAACTAGAGGCATCCGCCACCGCTTCCGCCACCGCTGCCCCCACCACTCCCGGGGGCAATCTCGACGATGGTGATCACCGGTGTGTACGTGACCATGGGTACATTGATACTCACTGAGTAGGCCCAACTCGCTCCTCCAGCAACCGCGCCGGCGATGGCACCCGTCGCGACGCCCATAGGTCCGCGAACAAGCCCTGCCACGGCGCCACCCGTCGCACCATTGAAAACGGAACTGTAAAAACTGTCATTAATGGCCTGGACATTCGCGACCGAAATCGGTTCGCCAACAAACACCCAGGTGTCCTGCGCGCCGGCCACCTGACTTACTTCCGCGGTAGTCAAAGCTCTCATGCCCTTCTCCACTGATATGGATGCTCAGTGTGCCGGGACCGGTGCGGGCGGGATGTCATCTACGGTCGGGCGGGGGCGTGCGTGTTTCGACAGGAAAACATCACGACTGAACTGCTGGACGCCGTGATCGATATCGAACAGCACCACGGAATCCGCGTGCTCGACCAGCTCGAATCGATGGGTGATCACCACTCGGAGCCCGCGCCGCACCCGCAGCATCCCAAAGATTTCCTGCTCGACGTCCGGCGGGAGGTTCGCCGTTCCTTCGTCGAGGACGATCACGTCCGGTTCCGTGTACAGGGCGCGGGCCAGCAGCAGACGCTGCCGCTGGCCGCCGGACAGGCTCGCGCCTCGATCACCGATCAGACTGTTATAGCCAAGCCGCATCGCGTCTATATCTGCTTCGATCCGAGCGCCACGAGCGGCCTCCCGAACACGTTCGAGATCGGGGCTCGCATCGAAGGAGGAAATGTTTTCGACCACGGTTCCGGTGAACAGCTGATCGTTCTGCATCACCACGCCGGTATTGCGGCGTAGCAGATCCCGGCCGTAATGGTCCAGGTCCATGCCGTCGATCCGTATGCTCCCCCGGACGGGGTCAAGCAAGCCAAGCAACAGCTTCACCAACGTACTCTTGCCCGTGCCGGACGCACCGATCACCACGGTCAGCTCGTCCGTCGCGAAATTCAGATCGACATCCCGCAACACCCACGCATCTCCCGTGCCGTATCGAAAGGACACACCATGCAGAACGATGCCGTCGACGATCGCGCGCGGTGACCGCAACCGGTGGTACTCCGTCGCCTCTGGTTCCTCGAGCAGAATGTCCTCCAACCGGTCGAGACTGACACGTAACAGGCGGTAGCCGATCACCTGTTCGATCAGCCCCCGGGCGCCGTCCGCGAACTGGGATTTGAACGCCAGGAATGCGTACAGCGCACCGATCGTCATGCCGCCATCAATCACCAGACCGGCGCCGAGGAACACCACCAGGATCCGCTCCGCGCCGCCCAGACCGCTGTTGCCCAGGCTCATGGCGATGCGTAGCCGCTCGACCGCCACTGCGGCATTCACGGTGCGCATGAACAGTCGATGCCAATGCCGTTCGCGGCGCGCCTCCAGGTTGCCCAGCTTGGTCGCCTGAATGGTTGCAAGCGATTCGATGACATGGCTGTTCTCGTCCGCCGCGGCCTGAATCTGCTCCTCGCTGAGACGTTTGAGGTAGGGCAGTGTCACCGTCTTGATCACGCCGTAGATCAGCAACGATGTTGCTACGATGCCCGTCAGCAGCAGGTCGTAACACAACATCACCGCGAGGGTGACCAGCACGGTAACGCCGTTCAGCAGGGCTTCGACGATCCCCCGGGTCAGAAATTCCCGAATCGGACCCAAGGAGCTGATGCGTGAGAGTACATCGCCTTGATGCCGTTTCTCGAAGTAACCCAGCGGTAGGCGCAGCAGCCGGCGCATGACCGCGCCGGTCAGGTTGACGGCAAGCTGGTTACCCGAATACAGCAACACCAGCGCTCGCAATGCCTGCAGCACCAGCTGCACCACGAGGATCATGCCGAAGCCCACTGCGAGTCCGCCGAGCAGTTCCACATCGCGCTTGATCAAAACCTCATCGACCACGAACTGCACATACAACGGTGAGGCGATCCCCACCAGTTGCAGCAACAACGAGAGTCCAAGCAACTGACCGAACGCCGACCGAACGCCCGGCTGATCCTTCCAGAAGTCGCGTATCCGCAAGCGCGCGGACGTATCCAGAGTCGAGAAGCCCTCCGCACGATCGAATTCGACAACGATGCCGCTCAGTCTCCGCGACATTTCCTCATCGGAAAACGTCCGCACGCCGAGTGCTGGATCGAACACCTGATATCCCGATCGCACGCGTTTGCGGATCACCACGAAATGCTTCAGATCCCAATGCGCAAGCACCGGAAAGCGAACGTCCGAAAGCTCCTCCAGCTCCAACCGCAACGGGCGCGCGATCAGCCCCAGTTGCGAGGCGGCATCGACCAGATCGCTGAGCGCTGCGCCACGCAAGGAAGTCGGGAACCGACGCCTCAGCTCGGCAAGTGAGATATTCAATCCCTGGTGCGCGGCGATCATGCCCAGGCACGCAAGGCCACATTCCGCAGCCTCCGCCTGTTGCATCAGGCGCATCAGTACAACGACGTCAGGGATTCGAACAGCCAGGCCCCCAAAGCCCGCCGATCGGTGGTCAGTTCCGCCGTCACTTCCATGCCAGGGCGCAACGCACGATGCACGCCAGCGTAATCCAGGTATTGTCGGTCCAAGGATACCTCCAGCACGTATACGGATTCGGGTCCGACGCCAGCCGCAGTGCCGTGGACAACGACCGTGGTCTCGGACACGGTGTGTACGCGCCCCGCCACCGTGCCGAACTTCTGAAACGGATACGCCGCAATCCGCAGCGCTACGGGCAAGCCTGGCTCGAGGCGTGCCGCGCTGCGGGTCGGCGCAAACAGCCGTGCCTTCAATCGCGCATCGGGGGACACGAGGCTCAGCAGTGCCTGGCCCGCCACCAACGAATCGCCCAGATCCTCGGTTAATCCGGCAACGGTTCCATCACGTGGCGCAGTAATTTCGTACCACCAGTTCGCACCTTCACGCAATCGTTGGCCTTCCAGGCCGGCCAACCGGGCATCGATCTCCCCGAGTTGCACGACGAATTCCAGGTCGCGTCGTTGGGCCAAGAGCCCCATTGCGATGATCTCTTCCTCAATGCCACGCTGCATGAGCAATCCTTCCGCCACGGCCTGTTCCAGCGCCAGCACACCATCGCGCAGCTCTCCAAAAACGTAGTCGGACAGGAACCGATGGTCTTTGCTTGCGCCCACTCTGTCGAATCGTCGTCGGGCAAACTGATAGCGTCGTTGCTGCACGTCGTGCAACGCCGCCGCCAAACCTCGTTGGTCACGCAAGTGCGCAACCCGAGCTATCGAATCGCGTCGGGCAATGTCCCGCGCTTCTCCGACCGCGACGCGCTGTTCTTCCAGGAGCACCCGCTGTGCATCCAGTGATTCCGCGAGCTGGCGCGAGACGCGTGCGCCTTCCGGGCCATCGGTGCCCGAAGCAATTCGCGCCAGCACATCGTCCCTGCGCACCTCCTGTCCTTCAACGACGTACAGCGCGTCGACCACGCCCGGGCGAACCGCGCGCACCACCACCTCGCCATTCCAAGGCGTGAGTTCACCCTCCACGATCTCACGACGGGTGATCTCCAACTGCAACGCCCACACG
>SMWF01000104.1 GCA_004357385.1 Gammaproteobacteria bacterium
CAACTCCGGGCCTTAACGCCTCGAACTTCCGCTTTCCCCAACTCCGGGCATGAATCGGCCGGACCCTGAATGCAACGAATTGACCCATAACGGTCCTCCAAGGGTCTCGCCAACAGCGCCTATTTCAGCTCCTCAAGCAGCGCCTGGGCGTCTTTCAGATCGGCCGTGTCGAAGCCCTCGGTGAACCAGCCGTAGACCGGGGCGAGGAGGTCGTGAGCTTCCGTTTTCTTGCCCTGGCCCTGCCATAGCCGTGCCATCGACATGGCGCCGCGCAGTTCCCAAGATTTGGCGGATTGGCCGCGTGCGATTTCGATCGCTTTTTGGAAACAGGCTTCGGCGTCGGCGATATTGTCGGCGTCGTCCAACAACAACAATTCGCCCTTGACCCTTAAGGACTCCGCCTCGCAGACACGCTCGCCGGTCCGTTCGATCATTGCAAGGCTGTCCTCGATTTCCGCCAGTCCTTCTTGCAGGCGTCCGGTCGCGGCGAGTGCTTCGGCCAGGTTCGTTCTGATAAGAGAGTTAAAGGCGAGGCCACCCAAGCTCTGAAAAAGAGCCTGACCCGCTCTCATGAGTTCGACACCTGACTCGTGATCGCCGACCGCCGCGAAAAATGCGCCAGAAAAAAACGGGTGCGTCCAGTACTCGATTATGCCCAGTCCCTGGGTTCGGCTGATCTCTAGCCCTTCATTCGACCAACTCTCCGCCGGTTGTCGTTCACCGCGATATCCGAACACCTGCGGTATCATAGTCAAGCAAAACGCTGTGTTGAAAGGATGTCCGACACGTTTGGCGTGGTCAATCCCATCGCGGGCCGTGCGCGCCGCCCTGTCTGGCCAGCCCATCATCCATTGTGCATGGCCACCCCAGACACAGTGCAGTGCCATCGGGTCAAGATTCAATTCCTTGACGATGTGTTTGTGGCGTTCGAAGTCGTAGGCATTCGCCAGCTCGTCAAAATGCCGAATCGCGTCACCAAGGTCGCCCTTCAAGAACGAATTAACCCCGCCGCACCAATGGCCCATGATGGCCAGTTCCGATTGCGGCTCATCGGCGGCGTCGAAAAGTTGGGTTACACAATCATCCGCTTGGTCGAATTCAGCGTGACAAACGTGATGACCATATAGGTTGAACAACGTCACCCATAGCGGATGGGTCGCGCCGAGCTTGCGGCAAAGCGGTAGAGCGGGGCCTAGGGTTTCCAGAATTTCAGGGGCCGGCCAGCCTTTGATGGCAATATAGCCAGTGCCGAGGGCGGTACGGAGATCAAGCTCCAATTCGTCTCGATGCCGCGATTCGGAGACGAGATCGATCAGACCGAGGCCGTTGTTCAAGTGCCCGATTGCCTCCGGAAAAGCGACGCGCCCGATGGCGATTCGACCAGCCGCCAACCACAGGGATGCCGCTGTTTCCGCGTCATTCGCATTCTGATAATGGTGCGCCAAGATTTCAGGCTCCGTGACCCGAGCCTCCGCGTCCTGCGTTTCAATGGCCCGCGCAATGGACATATGCAGGTTCTGGCGGCGGCTTTTCAGCAGACTGCCATAGGCCGTGTCCTGGACCAGCGCGTGTTTGAACGTATATCGCGGCGCTGAATCCGAGCCGGATCGAAAAATAAGCTCGCTATTGATCAATTGCTGGAGGGCGTCACCGAGTTCGTTCTCGCTCAGGGGCGAGACCTCGGCAAGCAGGGCTTGGCTGAATTCCCGGCCGATACAGGCACCGATCTGGGCGACTTCCCTGACCGGGGCCAGGCGGTCGAGCCGGGCCATCAGGCTGTCCTGGAGTGTGTCCGGTATCGCCACGGCCGCGTCGGCGCCGGTCTCGACAACCGTCTTGGTCAACTCCTCGAGGAACAAGGGTACGCCGTCGGTCTTGGCCACAATCTGCTCGCGCACCGAATCGGGCAATTGGTGTCCGACGGTCTCGACCAGGGTGGCGGCGAACCGCTTGCCCAGGCGGGTCAGCGACAGCGGCGCCAGATGACCGAGGCCCGACCAGGGTGGCGTGTATTCCGGGCGGAAGGTGATGATCGCCAGAACCGATTGATTGGCGATCGCGGGCACCAAGATGTCGAGCACCTCTTGCGTCGTCGGGTCGATCCAGTGGGCATCTTCAAAGATCATCAGCAACGGCCGTGTCTTCGACAACGCGGCCACCTGATCGGCTAGCGTTTGCAGCGTCCGCTCCTTCTGCTTCTGCGGCGACAGATTGAGCGGTGGATAACGCTCGATCGGCAGGGACATCATCGCCGCCAGCAACGGCGCAACCGATCGCACGGTATCGCTGTCCAGGCCGAGAAGATTTTCCAGTTTGTCGAGCTTGGCATCCGGGCTGTCGTCACGGGCGAAGCCGCTGGCGCGCTCCAACTGCTCGATGATCGGGTGGAAAGCCGAATTGGTATGGTATGGCGAGCATTGATAGCGCAATCGGGTATGCGGTTGCTCTTCCAATCGGTCGCGCAGCACTTGCGTGATCCGGCTTTTGCCGATGCCAGGCTCGCCTTGAAGAAGCACGACTTGGCCTTCGCCGTCTTTCGCCTGCTCCCAGCGGTCGAGCAGCATGGCGACTTCCGTGTCCCGACCGACGAACGGCGTCAGGCCAACCCCATGGGCTGCATCGAACCGGCTCTCGGCCGCGCTTTCGCCGATCACTCGGAAGACCGTGGTCTCGCCGTCTATGCCCTTAAAGGCCTGGTTTCCCATGTCTTCGAGCGCGAAAGCACCTCCGATCAACCGGCGGGTGCTCTGAGCAATCGCGACCGTGCCCGGCTTGGCCAGCCCCTGGATGCGAGCGGCGAGATTCGGCGTCTCGCCGACCGCGAGCTTGGAATCGACACCTTCGTCAGCGCCGCTCTCGCCGACCACCACCCGGCCGGTGGCGATACCGATGCGCACGCCCAGGCGCTCCGAAGCCGTCAGTCCGGCGACAGCAACGATGATATCGAGACCGGCGCGCACCGTCCTCTGAGCATCGTCCTCGTGTGCCGTGGGCCAGCCGAAATAGACCATAACGCCGTCGCCCAGATATTGGGCAACATGACCGTCGTAGCGCCCGATCACATCCGAACAAGCCTTGCGATAGGCCTGCATCAGTTTACTCAGCTCCTCTGGATCGAGCTTCGCTGACAGCTCGGTCGAGCCGACCAGATCGCAGAACATCACCGTCAGCTGGCGGCGCTCGGCCTCTCGCGGCGCGGCTTTCATCTCGGTCTCGCCATCGTCAACCGGCTCGGGCGCCGGCGACGGCATGGGCGACAGCGCGTGAAGGGCCGCCAACAGGACGCGCCGATGGCCAAGCAGCGTAATCCCGATATCTTTGAGGTCCTGGTCATTCAGGTGTGGAAGCGAGCGACTATCGATTCCGTTCTCATCGAACGCATCGGCGTACTGGCCTAAGTCAAGCTCTTCCAGCCACTCGTGAATGTCGGACATCGCGGCCCTCCCGCATGCATCCTACATGCATCCTATACGAGATGGATGGCCTTTGCAGCGTAAGAGCCAAAGGACTGTTAATGGCTATTAGCGTTGGTTTCGAGCGCCGCCAGGATGGTCTGGTGTACCCCCAACTCCGGTCCTTCTAGCCTCGTACTTCCGCTTTCCCCAACAACGGGCGTGATTTGGCCGGCCCGAGTTGGACCGTTGTTGACCCATAACGGACTCTTCGAAGTCGGCTAGGGCTCCCCGTTAGGCGCGTCAGGCTGCAAGACCGAACCAAGGTCGCATTCGCTCACTCCGCCCCTTCTCCACATTGGCGTATGAGCTGTTCCCAGTGTAATGATGCGGCTTGCCAGGGGTAAGAGCAATGTGCGGCCTTAGGTCTGCCCCGTGTTGTCGCTTAAGCTGCGCACTTGGTCTTCGGGGATGTCGTCGAACGACGCATAGTTCATCCGGTAAAGCCGGCTATACAGGCCACCGCTTGCCATCAGCGTGTCGTGGGTGCCGGTCTCGATGATCCGGCCGTCTTGCAGCACGATGATCCGGTCGGCGCCGCGGATCGTGGCCAGGCGGTGGGCGATGACCAGGGCGGTGCGACCTTGCAAGAGCTTGGCCAGCGCGCGTTGGATTTCCAGCTCGGTGTAACTGTCGACGCTGGCGGTTGCCTCGTCCAAAATCAAAATCTGTGCATTGGCAACCAATGCCCGGGCGAAGGTCAGCAATTGGCGCTGGCCGAGCGACAGGTTGGCGCCGCCTTGGTCGATCACGGTGTCGTAGCCGGCGGTGAGGCGCATGATGAAATCATGTGCACCGACCGCTTGCGCCGCCGCGATTACCGCGTCGCGGCTGGTGTTAGTATGGGCGTAGCGGATATTTTCGAAGATCGTGCCGGAAAACAGGAACGGCTCCTGCAAGACCATGGCAATGTGCCGGCCGAGCGAACTCTGCGTGACATCGCGCACGTCGTGGCCGCCGATCCGCACCGCGCCTTCCGACACGTCGTAGAACCGGTGAGCCAGCGCGGTGATGCTGGTTTTACCCGATCCGGTCGGCCCGACCAGTGCGACGGTTTCGCCGGGCGCGATTTGGAAGCTGATATCGTTCAACACCGGTTGGCCGGGAACATAGCCAAAGGTGACATGGTCGAACTCGATCGAGCCATCGATTTGGTCGAGGGCCAGTGCGTTCGGCTTGTCCGCAACCTCGGCCTTGACGTCCAGCACCTCGAAGATGCGTTGTCCGGCGGCCATCGCTCGCTGCATGATGCTGTATTGGATGGTGAGCGAGCGGATCGGGTCGAAGAACCTTTGGACATAAAACAGGAAGGCGACCATCACGCCGATGTCGAGCGCTTGGTCGAGCACCAGGCCGCCGCCGAAAATCACGATGATCGCCATCGCCAACCCGGTCAGGCCGTCGACCACGGGGATCAGCACATTGGTGAATTTGGAGGCGAGCAAATGGGCTTTCAGATTGTCGCCGGCCTTTTCGTCGAACAGCGCGAAATTGACCTCCTCGCGGCCGAGTTCCTGCACCACCCTGACGCCGTGAATGCTTTCGGCCAGCGCCGCATTGGTGGCGCTCGAGGTTTCGCGCGTCCTGAGAAAAGCCTTGCGCGCCATCGGAAGCCAGATAATCCGCACCAACAGCAGCATGGGCACCACCGAAAGGGTCATTGCCCCGAGCCGAAGGTCCAGGCTCAACAGCACAATGATAATGCCGATCAGCAACACGAAATCGCCGATCGCGAAGATCGAGGACTCGAGGAATTCCTGCAGCGCATTTATGTCGCCCTGCAGGCGCGACATCAATCGGCCGACTTCGGTCTTGTCCATAAACGACAGCGAGACGTACTGCAGATGGGCGTACATGGCCCGGCGCAGGTCGAACAGCAAATGCCCGGCGACTCGGCCGATGATCGACTCCTGTATATGATTAGCGAGATAATTGACCGTGATCACGACGCCGAAAGCGATTACCAGTATGAATAACAGATCGCGTCCGCCCGACCCGGGCACCAGCGCGCGGTCTATCACCGTGCGGATCACCAGCGGGATCGCCAATTGCATCAAGGTGAACAGGAGAACCGCCCCGATCGCCACCGTGATGCGCCGACGGTAGGGCCGCAGATAGATCAGAAAACGCGACACCACCCAGCGGTCGAACACGCGGCCGAACAGCTCCTCATCTTGCGAGATTTGGCTGCCGACCACGGCCAGTGGCGGGCGCTCGGGTTCGCTTGTCGCGGTGGTGTCGGTGGGCATGGTCAGGGCGAACCCAAACGGTTCTCGTCGGCGTCGTCGATGCGGGTTTGCAGGGCATAGAGGCTGGCGTAGCGGCCGTTCAGCGCTATCAATTCGTCATGACTGCCGCGCTCGATAATTTTGCCGCCGTCCAGAAATACAATCTCATCGGCGTGTATCAACGAGCTTAGCCGGTGCGCGATGATGATCACCGCCCGGGTTTTGACGACATCCCTAAGCGCGGCGGTGATCCGTTGTTCGGTCGCGACGTCAATCGCGGCGGTCGAGTCGTCGAACACCAACACCGCGCCACCGAGCAGAACGCTCCGCGCGATCGACAACCGTTGGCGTTGCCCGCCCGACAGCGACACGCCCCGTTCGCCAACCAATGTTTGGTAACCCTTGGGCAGCGACTCGATGTAATTGTGGAGCTGCGCGGTGGCGGCCGAGCGTTCGATATCGCCGCGCCCGGCCCATGGGTCGCCGTAAGCCAAATTGTGGTCGATTCCGGCGGTAAACAGAAACGGCTCTTGTTGTACAATGTTCACGGCTCGGCGAAGCGAGGTCAGCGTGACGTCGCGAATATCCTGCCCGTCGATGGTGATCCGCCCCGCGTCGACGTCATAAAAGCGCCCGATTAAGTGGGCGATGGTGGTTTTGCCGCTGCCCGGCGGGCCGACGATGCCGATGGTTTGGCCGGGCCGAGCTTCCAGGGTAATGCCACTCAGCGTGCGCTGGTCTTGCGCCGACGCCGGGTAGCGGAAATCGACCGCCTCGAAGCGCAACACACCGTCGGTGATTGCCAACGGCCGGGCGCCAGGTGCGTCGGCGATCGATGGTTCGAGGTCGAGCACATTGAACAGCCGACCGCCGCAGGTTGAAGCACGGGCGATCGAGTTGATCATCCAGCCGATCTGGCGCACTGGCATTTGCAATATGGTCATGAACGCGAGGAACTGCGCCAACTGGCCCAGGGTTATCTCGCCGTCGATCGTCTTCAGCCCGCCGACCCACAGCACCAAGCCCATCGCGATGAAATAAACGAAGGTCATCTGCGTCGTTGAAGTCACGAACAGCGCGACGCGTTTATGCGTCACGTTGAGCGCGACGTTCGACACTTTGTCGTAGCGCGCCAGTTCGTAGGCCTGAGCGGCGAAGGCCCGCACGACGCGAATTCCGACCAGATTCTCCTCCATCACCTGGGACAATCGGGACAGCTCGTCCTGCAATTGCATCCAGGTGTCGCGCAATTTGAGTCGGGCGATCGACGCGCGAACCCCGACGATCGGCACAAAACTCAAGGCCAGCAAGCCGAGCACGACATCAATCCGGAACAGAATGACTGCGCCGCCGGCGATCAGGACGCTTAATAAGACAAACCGCAAAAGGCCTGTGCTGGTCCACAAGCGCACGCCTTCGATATCAAGAATGCCGCGCGTGATCAGATCGCCGCTGTGGATTTTGTCGTGCCAGGAAAAGCTGAGCCGTTGCAGCTGGCGGTAATAGGCCAGGCGCATGTCGTAGCCGATCAGCTGGCCAACCGCCTCGCCCTGATAGTTCTGCATCATGGTGAACAGGCCGCGCAGCAGGCTGGCGCCAATAAGCAAGAGCGCGGTCGCCATCAAGGCTTCTTCCGCGGCCGCTTGGCCAGCGGCGGTTACGCCCCCATCCAGCAGCCCGCGCGCCTGATCCACCGCGCGACCGAGGTATTGCGGCACGTAAAGTTGAAAGATCCCCGCCAGCACGGTTGCCCCGACTGCCAATGCCATCCGCCCCGGATGCCGAAGCGACATCGCGGTAATCCGCCACAAGACGTTTAGGTCGATCTTGGAAACCGCGATCCGGTACGTCCCGTCGGAATTGCGATCTTCGCGCGCCTGAGATTTTGAAGCCGTCGTTGCTGTCATTTCTGGCTTAAACCGGAACTCCCAAGTGGCTCTGCCATGCGGATGATGATGATAGCATCAGGCGCAATCCTCACCCACAGCCGCTGATAGCCGGGGGGCAACGCGCATTCCGGGGCAATTTTGCTTTACTGGCTGGTGTATCGGCCGCGAGCGGCACCGCTAGAATCCGCGCAGAACAAAGCCACCGTCAAGAAGGTGAAAATATCGTCATGTCACTTGCTTGGAAAGCGTCCGGTCGGCCGCCCGGTGGATGCTCTTGAGACCGCTGACCCCGCGTCGTACCATCCAGCCATCGACCGGGAGCCGGACGGAATGGCGGAATGGAAGAGGCAAAAATCGACCGCGCAGCCATGGGCCACCTGGCTAAAGCTTTGGTTTTCATCTGCGGATCGGATCATCCGACTACGGTTGCTCTCGCGGCGGCTGCGGAGAGTGGTTCTGACCAAGACGTCAAGAAAGCTCGCGCGCTGTTTCTTAGATTGAAGCCAGGAGAGCGCCAGGCCGCATTGACCATGCTCGCCAATTGACGGTCGCCGTGATTGAACGTCAGTTAATGGCTAAAAACGTGCCTATGGAGGCCGCCAGATATTAGGTCCGATGTTACCCCAGTTCCGGGCGTGGAGGTCGAATCGACTATTTTCGGGGCCGGGCCCGGATCACGTCATCGCTTCAAGAGAATTCCTGAGCTTGCGCGGACACGAGAGTGGCTCAGAAACATGCCGTGTGCACGCCGCGAACAGCTCACACGTAATGTGATTTTCGATCGGATTTCGCATCCGTAGCCTCGCCGCCTCGCGGCCACCTTCGGCGGCAACCAACCGGTGTGCCGCTCCAAGGCCAATGGACGGCATACCGCTGTAGATGGCTTCGTAGTCGGCTAGAGAAATTCGACAACCAGTTTGCTGTATATCCCAGATATTTGACAGACAGTTCAAATGGCACCAGCATAGTTGCTAGTGGGCTTCCGTCTGGGGGATGTCCCCTTAATCAACTCCGGGGCTCGCTTGTGACCGATACTTCCGACGATTCTCAAGCCGCCGGTCGGCCCCGTAGTGAGGCTGCGGCAGCCTATCTGGTCTATGTCCTTTACATCGTGGGCTATTTCACCGGGCTGGTCAGCCTCGCCGTGCTGGCGATGACCGATGGGCTGCATTACTTCGTGGTCGCCCGTGTATTCGAATGCGACACGGTGGTGCCGGCCTGTTCGGCCAGCGTCTACGGCCTGCCGTTTTTCGCCGGCATCACCAGCCTGGCGGCGCTGATCCTGGCCTATGCGAAGCGCGCCGGCGCACGCGGCCACTGGCTCGAGTCGCACTACACGTGGCAGATAATGATTTTCTGGTACTGGCTCGCGATTGGCGTCATCGGCATGGCGCTGCTGATGTTGTGGGTGTTGTTGGGCTATGTACTGGTCCTCGGCACCATCTGGGGGGTATACCGCGTCGCCAAGGGCTGGCGCCTGCTTGGCACCTGCGCGCCCTTTGAAAACCCCAAATCGTTCTTCTGAGTTGCTCTGCCGGGTGGTAAATCCGACATGCTCCGGATGACCTAGCGTCGAGGCCGCTGCGTTCGTCCGTGTCGCGCGCGCTTGCTCGCCCTAGACCCCGATTAAGCGCCTTGTGGGGCTTGATCGACCGCCTGCGCAAAGCCGTCCTGCACATTTCCGATGAGCCGGCAAATGCTGACTGATACGGCTCACGAGCCGGCCCAATGATCACGCCGCGAATGTCTGGTGTTGGCTAACAAGGTCGGTACGAGGGCATCTGAAATTTGGTCCGCTCAACCCCCGGAAGCCGACATGTTGGGTTGTCGATGCAACGCCTTGTTTCAGCTCCTCTAGAAGCGCCATCGCGTCCTTCAGGTCGAGGCGTGCGTTTCACACACGTGACCGCCATGCATTTCGATCCAAAGGCTTGCCAAATGGGCGTGGGCAGTCGAGAATTTGGACTTGATACCAACACTGAAAAACGTCCGTTACCAGGGGAAGGACGATGACCAAGGCGCTGTCCGAAGCCGAAGTCGAACTTTATCGGCGCGAGGGCTATGTGTTTCCGGTCCCGGTCATGCCGGCGGCGGAGGCTGTGGAGCTGCGGGCCAATTTGGAGGCGTTTGAGGCGGCGCATGGCGGCAAACTGGAGCCTGAGCATCGCAACAAGGCGCATCTGTTGTTCAAGTGGCTCGACGATCTGATCCGTGATGCGCGAATGCTCGACCCGGTGGAGGACCTGATCGGCCCGAACATCCTGTGCTGGAACACGATCTTCTGGATCAAGGAAGCGGGCGCGGCCAGCTATGTCTCCTGGCACCAAGACAAGCGTTATTGGGGCCTGGTCGAGGGCGAGGTGATCTCGTGCTGGCTGGCGCTGTCACCGGCGACAGTAGAAAGCGGCTGTATGCGGGTGATGCCGGGCTCGCATGCGCGCGACGTGCTGCCCCACGAAGATCTCTATCACCCGGACA
Organism: Gammaproteobacteria bacterium; assembly: GCA_004357385.1. Classification (GTDB taxonomy): domain Bacteria; phylum Pseudomonadota; class Gammaproteobacteria; order Pseudomonadales; family Azotimanducaceae; genus SMWF01. Next base: position 10,048 of record SMWF01000104.1, read on the forward strand.
ATGTGTTGACCCGCGGACAGGAAATCTCGGCCGGCATCGACGAAGACAGGGCGGTCTACATGCCGCTCCAGCCCGGTCAAATGTCGATCCACAGCATCGGCACCGCCCACGCCTCTGCGCCAAACAGGTCATCCGACCGACGGATCGGCGTTTCGATGCATTTCATGCCGACCCATGCCCGGCAAACCATCGGCGACTGGGATTCCGCGGCGCTGGTGCGCGGGATCGATGAGTACGTCAATTTCCATCACACGCCGCTGCCCGCCATCGACCAGGATCCCGAGATCGCGGCCTTTCATGCCCGCGCCGCGCGGGCAACCAGCGACATCGTCTATCACGGCGCCGAGCACCGCACCGGCAAGCTCGCCGCTCGTTGACAGGGATTTTGCTGAGTTAGCCGATCAGACGAATGTCTCTTAATGGCTATAAATGCGCCTATGGAGGCGCCGGAAATTTGGTCCGTTGTAGCCCCAGCTCCGGGCCTGACTGCCGAACCGACTATTTCAGGGGCGGAACGGACCCTAATTACCTCATCGCCTGAGGCGAATTGATAATCCGATTCGGACCATCATCCTCCAAGAGATACCATCATCCTCCAAGAGATCATGTGTGTTCCCGGGTCGTGGGTCGTTGCACGATATCCTGAAGAACGATATTTCGGGATACGGAATATCTTGACCCCCGTCCACGCATATCCATTTGGAAGAATTGCCCCAAACACGCGGTAGGAGAGCAGGAATGATCATGAAGCCCTGGAATGTGCTCCCCGCCATGGCCTTTGCCGTGGTGATGGCATTTGGAGTCTCCGGAGCGAGCGCGCAGGAGGCGTTTTCATCGGAAGACTATGTTGAAGGGATTATTCGCGACGTCATCGACCGTACGATCGATGCGGCGCGCGACGAGGTGCGCCGCAACACCGGCATCGACCCGCTTGAGCGCGGTTACGATCCGTCGCGCAAGTACCGTCCCGCGCCTGCCAACGCCTCCGAGGAAACCCGCCGAGAGTTGCGCCAACTCAACGAGGAACACGACCGAAAAATCGCCAAGCTCGAAGAGGAGCTACGACGAAAGGTAAAAAAGGCCGAGGATGAGTTTCAGCGAGAATCTGAAAAGGAAGACAAGGCGGAAAAAATCGACGAGAAGCGGGAAAAGCTCGAACAGAAAGTGGACGAGGCCTACGCCAAATTCGAGGAGAAGATCGGCGAGGAGAACGAACGCTTCGACGAGAAACGGAGCAAGATACTCAGCAAATCATAGGGCGTCCGACCGCCTCTGATA
>SMWF01000002.1 GCA_004357385.1 Gammaproteobacteria bacterium
GGCGTAACCTCGGCGATCAGCCGATACCCTACCGTCGGGATCGTCTGCACGAACTGGCGTTCGCTTTCGGTATCACCCAGCGCCTTGCGAACCATGAAGATCGCACGATCGAGATTTTCCGGACCGACGACCCGGCCACGCCACACCTCGTCCTCAAACTCCCGGCGGGTAACCGTATCGCCGTTGCGCTTGGCGAGACACACCAGGACTTCCATCGCCCGGGGCTCCACACTGTCGCGTTCGCCGTCGCGTACGACCGTGGATTGACGCGGCAGCACCTCGATGTCGCCCAGCCGGAAACCCTTGTCGAGATCGAACCCGACCCCGCTTGAATCCGGACGTTGTTCGTTGTCGTTATCGGTCATCGTGTCGAACCCGCCCCCAACAAAACTGCCGGAAGAAGTTGCGAAACGCGTCAGCTATCCACGCCAGACACGTTTGTTCAAGGTACCGAACATCTCCGAGAGTTCGACGCGCGACGGAATGACTCGAACCGCCAGGAATTGTGGATCGTCCGGCCCGCTCATGCCGAAGTCCGTCAGATCGTAGTCGATGGCGTCCCAGGCATGCGCCCGCGTTTCATCGTCAGTACACAATTCGGCACGGCCACGAACCAACACGTGAATAAAGTCCGGGGGCGCAACCTGGTATTGAATGTCAACGGAAGGGTTGTCCGACAGCTGCCGGGCTTTGGGCGTATCAGGGCCCGTCGCTATCCACAGCACATCGCCTTCCCAGGTCGGGTGAACGATACGGACCCGAGGTTCGTCTGCCCGCACGGTCGCCAGGGCACACCAGATGGCTTTCTTGCAAGCGGCGTCCACCTCAACAAAGAACGATTCTTTTTCATCGTCCGAAACGTTACTCAATGGCCTCTCCCCCGCGTACTAAGGCGATCAATCAACCCGCGCCAGGTCGCCAGTTGCCGTGAAATCCCAGCGGCAGCCGATGATCGAGATAGGCTTTGGCAATCGGGCCCGCACTGACGTTCTGGGCGTCCAGAATCTGGAGATGACTGGCCTTGCGCTCGGCGTCGTAGACACTGGACAGCAGGTAGCCTTCACCTTCCTCGGCAGACGTCGACTTCGGCACAAAGATCGGTTCCGACGTCGCACACTGGGGTCCCGCGTCGTAGATATCGAATTTACCGGTCTTATGGTCGCGATGGCCAATGCTGCTGAACCCGCCGACGCCGCCCCCCAGTTCACCGCATGCGAGGTAGCCATGGCGGTAGTCCAAGCCGGCGTAGCGCTCGTCCAGTCGGGGAAACTCGCATGGCAGGTCGTCGAGGCGCTCACATCTGTACTCATCGCTGTTCTGGGCCAGATCGAAGGTCCAGCGGGTCAGCCGCGGCACGGCCTTGTCAGGGTCGCCGGGAGTCCCGTCCGGCTTCGGAAACAAAGGCGCCTCTTCGAATTCACATACGTCACAGGTGATCACGTCGCCATTGGTGTGCGCATTCATCGGATGAAAGACGAAGGACGGGTCGCCCCTGAACCAACGCATGTCCTCGACGGTACCGTTACGCGGCATGATGCCGATGTGCACGCCCTTCTCGGGCTCCCAGGCGTACACCGGTGCGCCGGTCATGGCACGTTCCATGGATCCCGTGAGCGGCATGATCGGGAAGATCACGTGTTCGCGGGTCACCATAAAGTCGTGCACCATCGCCGCATAGGGCGCCTTGAACGTCTCCGACCGAGTCAGGTTGCCGTCCTTGTCGACCACGTGAAACGACATGTGCTCGGAGATCATGCCGTTGGCGTTGTAGCCGAACAGCAGCATTTCGCCGGTCTCCGGGTCGATCTTGGGATGAGCCGTCATCGGGCCGACCAGTTTGCCGCCAAAGTCCCACGTGCCCTTCGATTCCAGCGTCTGGGGGTCCAATTCGAACGGCGCGTGGGCCTCCTCCAATGCGAACAACTTGCCGCCGTGCCAGATGACATTGGTGTTGGCCAGGCCGTCGGTCTCCAGCCCCTGAACGCTCTCGTCCGAATCCATCGGATTGAACGCAGCGAACAGCGATTCGCCCGCCTCGTGCTCCGTGTTCCACTTGATCGTCCGCGCCCATCGATTGCGATACCCGACCCGGCCGTTCTCAATGTAGAAACCGTGGATCATGCCGTCGCCGCCAAACCAGTGGTAATCACCCCGCGGCGCGAACTGCGGATTGGGACCGTTGCGATAGAACGTCCCGAAGAGATCCTTCGGCACTTCGCCTTCGATCACCAGATCCGGCGCTTCGCATTCCATATGGATTGGCGCGAATGCCCCCTCCAGGTTCGGGTGTTTGGGATAGGGCTTGGCCATCGTCGAACTCCTGAGCGGTCACATGTCAGTTTCTCAGACGCCAATATAGCATTCGCTGCGAAACCCGCGAACATGATCCCCGCTTCTCGTTTAGACTTGCCCAACTGGTCGAGGAAGCAAATGTCCAACCGACTTCGCACTGCCGCGCTGATCATTTCGATGTTGGTCGTCCGGCCAGCATTGTCTGCCGAACAAACCACGCCTGGACCCCTGCCACCCCTGACCGAACCGCCAACTCACGAGGTGCTGACTGGAAAATTCGTCTGGGGTGATCTGTTCACCAGCGACGTCGAATTGAGCCGTGCCTTCTACGAGCGACTGTTCGGCTGGCAGTGGGTGGTCATCAGCGAGCCACCCCGGAGCTATGGAATGTTGTACGCCGAAGGGATTCCGGTTGCCGGGATCGTGCACCGGGCGCCCATCACGGGGACCGCGGGCTACGGCCGTTGGGTGCACTACGTGTCAGTTGAGGACGTATCCGCTGCACAGCAACTGACACGGCGGCGCGGCGGCCGCGTTCTGTTGGCCCGCCAACAGGTTCTCGATCGTGGTGAGTTCGCCGTGGTTGCCGATCCGGACAGCGCCATATTCGGGCTCATGCGCTCATCCAGTGGCGATCCCGGCGACTATCGCGCGGCCGTGGGTGAATGGATGTGGCATCAGCTCTTTACGCGAAATCCCGCCACCGCAGCGGGTTTCTACAAATCCCTGGTCGGCTACTCTGCGTCCGACCGTCCCGATTCCCACAACATCGTCGATCTGGTGCTCACCAGCACCGGCTACGCTCGGGCCAGCATTGGCGCGCTCCCGGAGAATTCCAAGGCGTCTCCCACCTGGGTGGGTTTCATCCGGGTCGCCGACGTCGCCGCAATCATCGCCAAGGTCCGCGATCTCGGCGGAGAAGTGCTCTACCAATCAGTCGTCGAGAGTAGTGACCTCGCGATCATCGCCGACCCCAACGGCGCAACGCTCGGCCTGCTGCGGTGGGACTACCGCGAACCGGAACATGTATTGGATCCCGAGTCGCCCGATCCAATCGTGGCAGCACAACGATGACCAAGGTACTCGCCGCCGTTGCGTTCGCCGCTGGCCTCCTGCTGGTTCCCGGATGCGAGTCGAGTGGCGGTTACTCCGGATCTTCTACCCGGGTGAGCGTGGGCTACTATGGCGGTTCGGGCTGGTACGACCCCTATTACCGGAATCGCTGTTGTTACGGCGGTGTCGTCGTGCGGCCGCCGCGTCACAGACCTCCGGGATATAGACCGCCGGGACACAGACCGGGACACCTGCCTTCCGGGCCGCGGCCATCACGCCCTGCGACACGACCGGCTATGCGACGCTGACAATTCTCATTGTAACCAACCTCACGACTGGTGCATGAACCGCTTGACCAACGGCGCGGTCAACATCACCAGCAGGCCGACCACGACGGCGACCTGGGCCAGAAACGAGAACATCTCGGCATACACCGGCAAACTCGTCACCGCATCGACCGTCGTGCCGACATCCACGTCAACGCTTGCGGCGCGAGCGATCAACCCGGCGACGTAGTGCGAAAAGGCGCTGGACAGGAACCAGACGCCCATCATCAAGCCCGCCACCCGGGGCACCGACAACTTCGTCACCATGGACAACCCCACCGGCGAAAGGCACAGCTCTCCGGTGGTATGCAGCAGATAGGCAAGCACCAGCCACGCCAGGCTCACCACGCCGTGCTCGTCCGCCTGGCTGGCACCGTACACCAGCGCCGCAAACCCCAGCCCGACCTGCACCACGCCAAGGCCAAACTTCGCCGGCGTGCTCGGTTCCCAGCCACGCTTCGAAAGGACCACCCATCCCCAGGAGAACAGCGGCGCCAACAAAATGATGAAGGCGGGATTCAGCGATTGAAACTGGGACGCCTGCAGGGACAGACCCAGCACAGTCTTATCGACATTACGCTCAGTAAACAGATTCAGCGAAGTACCGGCCTGTTCGAACAGCGACCAGAACACCACCGATACAACCGTCAGGTAGAGCACGACCAACATCCGGTCGCGTTCTTCACGATCGCAGCGCGTGAACGAGAACCACAGGATTCCAAGGACCGTAACGGCAGCGGCGGCAATCAACAGATCGCCGACCAACGATCGCCACTGCATCAACTGCCACGCCACCAGCACCGCCGCGAGCCCGCACGCATAGATCGTCAGCTCACGCGAAACGCCGAACCGGGTCGACGTTGCCAACAGGCCAGCATCGGGTGGCTTTCCTGCCTGTCCAAACAGGTGCTGACCACGGATGAAGGTCACCAATCCTGCCAGCATCCCGATTCCGGCCAGACCAAAGCCGTAACCCCAGCCATAGGTCTGACCGAGGTAGCCGCAAACCAGCGAGGCGGTCATCGCGCCCACGTTGATCCCCATGTAGAAGATCGTGAATCCGCCATCCCTGCGCGGATCCTCACTGGAATACAGCTGACCCACGATGCTCGAGATGCTCGGCTTTAGAAATCCCACCCCGATAATGATGAAGGCCAGGGACAGATAGAACGTCTGCAACGCAGCGTCGTCACGCACGGCAGCACCCGCAACAACCCGGGCCGGGCTCCCTTCCAGGGCCATGCCGAAATGGCCGATGCACAACAAAATGGCGCCGAATACCACCGCCTTGCGAAACCCCAGGAAGCGGTCGGCAACGAGCCCACCGAGCACCGGCATGAGATAAACGAGCGCCCCGTAACTGGCGTAGATACCCGCCGCTTCGCCATCACCAAACAGGAAGTGCTGCGTGAGATAGAAAATAAGTAAGGCGCGCATGCCGTAGAAGCTGAAGCGCTCCCACATCTCGGCAAAGAACAGCACGAACAAACCACGCGGATGTCCGAGCAAGGTTACCTCTGCCTGTTCAGCCCCGTTCAAGAATGATATCCGCGGCTCGCCAGCCAAGCGCCATGGCCGGCCCATTCGTATTGCCGGAAACCAGCGACGGCATGACGGAACAATCGGCGACCCGCAACCCGTCCGTGCCGCGCACCCGGAGCCGATGATCCACCACCGACTCGTCATCACGTCCCATGCGGCAGGTAGCGACGCCATGCAGCCCGCTGGTCGACAGGCGCCGCACCGCGTCGAGTATCTCATCGTCGGACCGACAATCCGGGCCGGGGATCAGTTCTTCACCCACGATGCCGCGCAACGCAGGCTGCCGCACGTAATTTCGCATGTACTTCACCATGCCGATGAGGGCCTGCTGATCGTAATGCGTAGTCAGCCAGTTCGGGATAATTCGAGGCGGCTGGTCGGGGTCCGCGGATTGAATCATCACCGTACCTTCGCTGGTCAGGTTCAACAGTTGCCCGTAGATGGTCAGACCCGGTTCGCGGCCGGGTTGGTTCACCCGGACAGGGAAGTTGTCGTCGCTATGTCCATAGCTGAAAGCGCCCAGGTACAGCTGGGTGTCCGGGCGGTTCGCGCCGGGTGCGGTCTTTGCGAATGCGCCCACTTCGAACAACCCGGTGGCCATTGGGCCGTCGTGAAACAGGTAATAGCGCAGCACGCTGCGCACCAGACCAATACCGCGAAACCGGTGGTTAAGCCCAGCCGAACCGAGCAGGCGATGGGGCATGGAAAAGCCAAGGTGTTCGCGCATCCGCCGACCCACGTCCGGGCTGTCGTGCAGCACCTCGATGCCGACGCTGCGCAGATGCGCCTGTGGCCCGATCCCCGAGAGCTGCAGAATTTTAGGGGAGAGCAACGTGCCGGCGCACAGCACAATCTCGCGGTTCGCCCTGAAGATTTGTTCCGCGCCATCGACCCTGCAACTCACCGCAACGGCTCGACGCCCGTCGAACATCACCCGGTCGACGTGGGCGCCCGATTGCACACGCAGGTTCTTGCGTCCCCGCGCGCTGTCCAGAAAGACGCCCGCGGCGCTCTGCCGACGCCCCTTACTGATGTTGTGGGCATAGTAGCCAACCCCTTCCAGATCTTCCTGATTGAGGTCGTCCGTGCGCTTCAGTCCCAGCTCTTCCCCCGCCTGGATCATCGCTTCAGCGACCGGGTAGCGCAGCTTGCCGGTGGTGATCTTGAGCGGTCCGCCCGCTCCACGGTGCTCCGCCGGTCCCAGCTCGTGATCCTCAATCGCCTTATAGGCCGCCTTCATCTCCGCCCAGCCCCAGCCGGGACCGCCGAGCGCATTCCACTCCTGGTAATCCTCGGGGTGGCCCCGCGAGTAAATCATGCCGTTGATCGAGCTCGAGCCGCCCAACACCTTGCCGCGAATCCAGACTTCGCTGGCCGGCAGGTCCGGTGCCCGTGGTTGATCGATGGGAAAGAACCAGGTGAAGCGCGGGTCTTCAACCAGCTTCGCCATACCCTTCGGCATGCGCACGAACGGGTGGCGATCGGAGCCACCGGCCTCCAGCAGCAAGACGCGGTGTTCGCTCGATTCCGTCAATCGGTTGGCCAGCACACAACCTGCGGAGCCTGCGCCCACAATGATGTAATCGAATTCGCTCACGTCGGCACCACACCCCCATCTGCGTTGCCGCCGGACAATATCACGCCCACCGATTGCCCCCTCACGCGATCCGGGTCTTCCAGCATGGCGGCGAGCGGCACCGCCGCTGAGGGCTCCACCACCAGTTTCATGCGATCCATGATCAGATACTGGGCCCGTCGAATCGCTTTTTCGGACGCCAATACCACACGGACCTCGTGATCACGCAGAATGCGGAAAGTGAGCGGGCTCAGCGACGTCTGCAAGCCATCCGCGATGGTATCGGGTGAATTCATTGGCTGGCGCGTGCCAGCCTCCATGGAGCGCCAGGCATCGTCGGCGTTGGCTGGTTCCGCCGCGATCACCGACGACTTCGGATACTGCGCGGCCACAACGATCGCCGAACCGCTCGCAAGTCCACCACCACCCACCGGCACCCACAGCTGGTCCAGATCGCCTGCGTCCTCCAGCAGTTCGAGCGCGGCCGTGCCTTGCCCCGCGATCACGCGCGGATCATCGAACGGCGGCACATAGTGGGCGCCGGTCTCCTCGAGAACGCCTGCCAGTGTCGACTCCCGCGACGCCAGCGTCGGTGCGCAGTCGATGATGTTGGCATGCCAGCGAACAATCGCATCACGTTTGCTGCGTACCGCCGATTCAGGCACCACAACGTAAGCGGAAATGCCCCGCTCGGCAGCAGCCATCGCCAACGCGGCACCGTGATTGCCCGAGGAGTGCGTCGCCACGCCCCGACTCGCTTGTCGCTCACCGAGCCCGAGCACCGCATTGAAGGCGCCGCGGACCTTGAACGCGCCGCTGCGCTGGAGGTTTTCACACTTGAAAACCAGTTCGGCCGAGGTCAGTTCGTTGAGACTCCGGCTGGTCATGATCGGCGTGCGATGCACATGACGAGCGATCCGTTCACGCGCCGCCAGCACGTCCCCGAAGGACGGCGGCGCGGCTTCAGACCACGGAATCGTCACGAAGGTCGGCAAGCTCTTCGGCGGTCAAACCCAGCAGTTCCCGGTACACCTCTTCGCTGTGGGCGCCCAGCGCTGGTCCCGGCCAGCGGACCGTCCCCTGGGTCCTGGACAGGCGTGGAAACACATTCTGCATCTTGAGGTTCTGAAACTCGGGATGCTCGACATCGATGACCGAGTTGCGCGCCTGGTACTGGGGGTCTTCCAGCATGTCAGGGGCGCGAAAGATCCTTCCGGCAGGTACACCTTCGCGCGCAAGCACAGCGAGCAGATCATCGGCCTCGAGGGTACGACTCCAGGCACCGATCAAGTCGTCGAGCTCCTGCTGGTGCTCACCCCGCGCCACGTGATCCTTGAAGCGCTCATCGTCAGCGAGTTCCGGTTGCTCCATGGCCTGCGCCAGACGTCGAAAAACCGAGTCCTGATTGGCACCCATGACGATCATTTCGCTGCCACGCGTGGGATACACGTTCGAGGGCGCGGTTTTCGGTAGAATCGCGCCGCTGCGTTCGCGGATCAGGCCTGCCTCCGTGTACTCCGGGATGGTGGATTCCATCATCGCCAGCACGGCCTCGTAGATCGCCGAATCGACGACTTGACCGAGGCCGCTGGTGCTCCGTTCATGCAGCGCTGCCAGTGCGCCGACACAGGCGAAAGTGGCCGCGAGAGAGTCGCCAATCGACAGCCCCGCCCTGGTCGGCGGCCGGTCGGGGTCGCCCGCGAGATAGCGCAGCCCACCCATGGCTTCGCCCACGGAACCGTACCCCGCCCGCTGGGCGTAGGGGCCGGTCTGGCCGAAGCCCGAAACCCGGACGTAAACCAGTCCCGGATTCAGCGCCAGCAATTCGTCCGGCCCAAGTCCCCATTTCTCCATCGTTCCGGGGCGGAAATTCTCGATCAGTACATCGGCCCGCTCGACCAACTTCTTGAGCAGTTCCTGACCCCGCGCGTCACGCAGATTGAGGGTCACGCTCTTTTTGTTGCGCGCAATCACCGACCACCAGACGGCGATCCCACGGCCCCACTCGCGCATTGCATCGCCCACCCCGGGGGGTTCGATCTTGATCACCTCGGCACCCATGTCGCCCAACAGCTGGCCGCAGAACGGCCCCGCAATCAGCTGACCGAGCTCCAGCACCCGCAGATCTTTCAGTGGGCCCTCGTTCTCCGGTGGAGAGTTCTCCTGTGGTGAGTCGTTACGCATTCGGAAAGCCACCGGCCCGACTGAGCATCGACGGCACGGGTTTGCCCAACGCGCCTTCTAACCAGTTGGACGCTTCGAGCAAGGAGTCGAGATCCACCCCATGTTCAACATTCATGCGGTTGAGCATGTAGACGAGATCTTCGGTTGCGATGTTGCCCGTCGCATTCGGCGCAAATGGACAGCCACCGATTCCGCCGATGCTGGCATCCAAGGTCTCCACACCGACCTGGAGCGCAGCGAACGCATTGGCGATCCCGGTGTTGCGGGTGTCGTGAAAGTGCGCCCGCAACGGCATTTCACCCAGTGCTTCACGCAGTTCACCGAAGGCATCCAGCACCTGTCCCGGAACGCCCACACCGATCGTATCGGCCAGAGCGATCTCCACCGGCGCTTCGTCGGCCAGACGACGACACACCTCGACCACACCGTCGAACGCCACTTCGCCTTCAAACGGACAGCCGAACGCGACCGAAACGGTCACCTGGGCGCGCATTCCGACAGTCCGGGCATGGCGCAGAATTCTGACCGCTTCATCGACCCCCTCCGCCACCGTCATACCCTGGTTGCGCACACCGAAGGTATCCGATGCTGGAATGACAATGCCGACCTCCTGCAACCGTTCCGTCGCCCGCGCGCGTTCGTAACCACGCCAGTTCAGCACCAGGCCCGTATAGATCACGTCACCACGCTGAGGCAGACCGGCGCAGACGGCCTCGGCGTCCGCCATCTGCGGAACCTTCTTCGGGTGTACGAAGCTGGTCGCCTCGATGCGCCGGCAGCCGGCCTGCAAGGCACGCTCGATGAGTTCCAGCTTGGCCTCGGTGTCCAGCAATGTTTCTTCGTTCTGCAGGCCGTCGCGGGGACTGACCTCCATTAAGGTCACGGATTCTGTCATCTCGTCAATCTGTGGAGCAGATGGATTGGCCATTCTAGTGTCCTGTCCCATAACCAACCTACATATTCAGCGTGCCCTGCAAGGTTTCTGGCAAGGCGTCGACTCGCTGGTACTATCTGGATATTGCCAAGAGTCGCAACGAAGCCAGAAGCCTTGTAGGGCGCGCCCTCCGGGAGCTCGCAGAATAGCCAACCACTTACGTTGTGTCCCTTGCCAATATCCAGATATTGCCGGCGTTACACGCCTTGTAGTTGACTATTCTGCGAGCTCTGAAATGCAGGTTAGTTATGGGACAGGACCCTAGCAGGGGGTCAGCGTCCCTTGGCGCGGCCGTCGCGCAGTGTCACGATCCGATTGAACACCGGTGATCCAGCAATACTGTCTACAGGATCCTTGAAGAAATAGCCCACCCGTTCGAACTGAAAGCGCGGTTCGTCGGAGGCGATGATCGCCGGCTCCACCTGGGCCTGGACCGAACGCAGCGATGCATCATTCAGGGTGTCGGTAAGGTCCTGGCCTTCGGGCGCCGCCACCTTGAACAACCGATCGTACAGTCGCACCTCGACCTGGACCGCGGCATGCACCGCGACCCAATGAATGACGCCCTTGGGTTTCAGACCACTGGTGTCACTGCCACTGCGCGATTCCGCAACGTAGCTGCAGCGCAGCTCGGTGACGCGCCCCTCCGTGTCCTTTACCACCTCGTCGCAATGGATGATGTAGCCGTAGCGCAGCCGCACCATCCCGCCGGGAGTCAAGCGTCGGTATTTCGGCGGCGGCTCCTCGGCAAAGTCTTCGCGCTCGATGTACAGGGCTGCACCGAAGGGCATCTGCCGCTCGCCTCGCTCCGGCTGTTGCGGATGCCACGCCGCGCCCAGCTCCTCGGTCTGTCCTTCGGGATAGTTGGTAAGGGTCACCAGCAGTGGGTCCAGCACCGCCATACCACGGGGTGCGACGGCCTCGAGGTCCTGACGCACGCAGAACTCCAGCAGGCTCATCTCCACCCGGTTGTCCGACTTGGTGACGCCGATCCGACCACAGAAGTCGCGTATCGCGGCCGGTCGAATGCCACGGCGTCGCATTCCCGCGAGCGTCGGCATGCGCGGATCGTCCCAGCCGCTGACCCGCGCGTCGCTCACCAGCTGCGCCAGCAGCCGTTTGCTCATCACCGTGTATTCGAGGCCGAGGCGCGAGAACTCAATCTGGGGCGGGTGGAAGTTGACGTTGATGTTGTCCAACACCCAATCGTAGAGCGGCCGGTGGTCTTCGAACTCAAGTGTGCACAGGGAGTGCGTGATCCCTTCCAGCGCGTCGCAGACGCAATGGGTGAAGTCATATGTCGGGTAGATGCACCAGGTATCACCCGTTCGTTGATGCGGAATGTGCCGAATGCGATACAACACGGGATCACGCAGGTTGACGTTCGGCGAAGCCATGTCGATTCTGGCCCGCAGCACCTGCTCGCCGTCCGCGTATTGCCCTGCCCGCATGCCCTGCAGCAGTTCCAGATTTTCCTCCACGGACCGTGAACGGTAGGGGCTGTCCTGACCCGGCTTCGTCAGCGTGCCACGCGCGATGCGAATCTCTTCAGCGCTCTGGCTATCGACAAAAGCCTTCTCGTCACGGACCAGTTCCTCTGCAAACTGATAGAGCTGCTCGAAGTAGTCCGACGCATAGGTCAACCGATCGCCCCAGTCGAACCCGAGCCAGCGTACGTCGCGCTGGATGGCGTGCACGTACTCCTCATCTTCGTTCGCCGGGTTCGTATCATCGAAGCGCAGGTAGCAGACGCCACCAAACTCCTCAGCCACGCCGAAGTTCAAACAGATGCTCTTCGCGTGCCCGATGTGCAGATAGCCGTTAGGCTCCGGCGGAAACCGCGTCACGATGCCGCCCTCCACGTTCCCGGCGTCGAGATCGCCGCCGATTCGCTGGCGGATGAAGTCGGTCCCCATGCCGGAGCCGGATTCTTCAGACACTGGCTCGTTGCTCCTGGAAAACGGGCGCCATTGTATGCTCAGGATCCGAGCGCACCAAGCGGAGCATCAGGTTCGGAAAGGGAACAGCGCTACAATGGTGCCGCCAGCATTGCGGAGACGCTGATTCTGAACCTGACCCGGACCCTGCTGATCGCGGTCTGTTTGATCGGAAGCGGATGGTATGCGCTACGCCCGGGCGTCGTCAGCGACGGCGATGCCATGCGTATTGCCGTCGATCAGGCCGGCAGCTACCGGTATCGCCTGGACTTCAAGGAACGGGTAGTCGGCAGCTATACCAGTCGCACGGGGCTCGCCTCGGAACGCTTGACGTTCGAGTCGCGCCTCGAGGTCGTGCTGCCGGGTACAGATCTGCAGACCGTCACCGAGCAAATGGAGTTCGCGACAGCGCCGCCGTATGCGTTGCTGCGCGCCCGCCGCTCAGCGCGCTCGGGCAGCAGCACGCTGAGTGTCGACATTCAACGCGTGGGCGATGGCTATCAGGCGACGATCCAGGACAACGGCAGTCGGCATACCCGCGTTCTGGATTGGCACTACACGCTCGCCGATCACCTCGCCGTCGAACGCTGGCTGATCGCTGAACGACCCGCCATCGGTTCGGTACACGCGGCACGGCAACTCGACTTCAACCGCATGGCACCCATCGATGCAAGCTGGAGACTGCTCGAGACCGATCCGGATGGCAGTGTGCTACTCGGACTGGTTGCCGCCGGCGAGGACAAAGTGTTTCATCTCGACGCCAAGCTGGTCCCCAAGGCTGCTTCCATTGCGGGGGTGTTCACCATGACCCGCGTCCTGGACGACACCGAGCCCATCATTCCCGGACCATTGGCCCATTCTGCAGCCGCCAAGGTGGCCCTGGCAGCCGCCATTGCCAATCCCGGCGCATTGACCGCGCTACAGCTTCGGGTCAATGACAGCTCAGCTATCGTTCTCGAGAACAGCGGGACTATCAATGGCGCGGCTGGCGAACGCACGCTGCATCTGGAGCATCGCCAACCCGCACTGGCGACACCCGAAGAACTCGCGCGGGCATCCGGGTCGCGCGCGGACCTGCCATCGGACCACCCGCGCATCAGAGCGCTGGCCCGGCGAGCCTTGGGTGATGCAGGGTCACCGGCTCTGCAGATCGCGAACCTGACCCGGTTCGTGCATCGGCACCTCGACTATCGGGTCGACGTGAACGTGGTGGGCGTGCTGGACGCATTGGAGCAGCGGGTCGGAGACTGCACGGAATTCGCCGATCTGCTGACCACCCTGGCCCGGGCGGTGGGCTTGCCCGCCCGAACGGTCACCGGTCTCGCCTATGCCGAGGCTGAAGGACCCGGCTTCTATCTGCATGCCTGGACCGAGATCGCAATCGATGGGACTTGGCACCCGGTCGATCCGACCTTCGGTCAGATCCGGATCGGACCGGCGCACATACGATTTCCCGATTCGGACAGCGCCTACCTGCTGGCCTATGCAGCAATCCCGGAGATGCGCTTCAGCGTTGCCGGTGCCACCTACGGCGACGGACCCAGCGACGCAACGCCCTGAAAATCGTCGGCCGACACCCGTGCCGCACCAGTTGCGTTCGGTCCCCGTCGGTGTAAGATTCGCCGATCTTCAACGCCCGGACCCGAGGTCGCTATGCATCTCATCAAAATTGTTGGCAGTACAACTCACTGCTGAGCGCGTCCCGGGCTATTACCAATAGCTGAACCCTTACTGGACCCCGCTCACGAATTACCGAGCGGGTTTCGTCTTTCTAGACTGTGCATTTTCCCGGACCCGCTCCGCCCTAAGGACCGGTTTAGGAATTAGGCATGGCAACGAAAACTAACAGTCTCTGGTCGATCACCGATGGGCAGCGCGCCCGGTACGGCCGCGCGGTACTCGCGATGGCCGGTGCCAGCCTGTTCATGTTCAGCGCACCATTGATTGGCGGCTTCGCGATCGACGTGGTCGATACACACCGCGTGGACGCAGGAACGCCATTGCTGGCAATGGCGGCCGAGGCCCTGGGCGGGAGTGACGCGCTCACCTGGTACCTCTGGTTGTCGGGCGCGGCGACGTTGCTGGTGACCGCAGTGGGCGGCGTGTTCCTGTACTTTCGTGGGCGTCTCGCGGCACTCACCTCAGAGACCATCGTCAAAGGCATCAGAGACGAGCTTTATCGGCGTCTTCATCACCTGCACGCGCGCTACTACGACGACGCCGACACTGGCGATCTCGTGCAACGTTGCAGCTCCGACGTCGAGACGGTGCGTGTGTTTCTGTCCAGCGACGTCGTCGAAATCGGGCGCGCGATCATACTGGTGCTGATCGCGACGCCCATCCTGTTCTGGCTGGATTCCCGCCTCGCCTGGGTTTCACTGGTGCTGATGCCATTCCTGACAGTGTTTGCCTATGTGTTCTTCGCCAAGGTGAAAGAGGTCTTTCAGATAACCGACGAAGCGGAAGGCGCGATGACGGCAGTGCTGCAGGAGAACCTTACAGGCATCCGGGTGGTCCGCGCGTTCGCGCGTCAGGACTTTGAAATCGAGAAATTCGCCGCAAAAAACCAAGCGTTTCGCGATCACAACCACCGCCTGATTCGGCTGATGGGAATCTACTGGGCAACCAGCGACCTCTTCGCCCTGGGTCAGGTCGGCCTGGTGCTGTTCTTCGGCGGGTTCTGGTTGATGGATTCAAGCCTGAGCGTCGGCACGTTATTCACCTTCATGATGCTCGAAGGAATGGTTATCTGGCCGGTGCGGCAGCTCGGTAGAGTGCTCACGGACACGGGCAAAGCCGTCGTGTCGCTGGGCCGAATCAACGACATTCTGACGGAGCCCGAGGAGTCGCTGGAGCCGACCCCGGCGCATGGCCGAGCCGAAGGTGAGATCGTCATCGAACACCTCGACTTCGAGTACGAGCCTGGCCGCCCGGTCATCCGCGACCTGAACCTGACGATCCGAGCGGGCGAGTGCCTGGCGATCGTCGGCGCGCCCGGGTCCGGGAAATCGACCCTGATTCGTCTGCTGCTACGCCTGTACGGCTACTCGAAGGGTTCCATCCGGCTGGACGGACACGAACTCGCACAGGTCAATCGGCAATGGCTGCGTAGTCAGATCGGGGTAGTGATGCAGGATCCGTTCCTGTACAGCGGCAGTATCGAAGCGAATCTGAAGGTTGGACGTCCCGACGCGAATCGTGACCACATTGTTCAGGCCTGCGACGATGCCGCGATCAGCGATGCGATCGCCAACTTTCCGGGCGGCTACGGCGCCATGGTCGGCGAGCGGGGCGTGACGCTCTCCGGCGGCCAGCGGCAACGCCTGGCACTTGGCCGGGCATTCGTCAAGGACCCGCCCGTGCTGGTGCTGGACGACTCGCTGTCAGCCGTCGACACGGGCACCGAACAGCGCATTCTGAAGGCCCTGGATGCCCGCCGCGGGCGACACACGACCATCATCATCGCCCATCGACTGTCATCCGTGATCCACGCGGATCGGATCATGGTGCTCGATGAGGGGCGCTGCGTGCAATTGGGCGACCATGCCACGCTGGCTGCGCAGGATGGACCCTATCGACGCCTGTGCCAGCTACAGGGCGCGCTGGACGAACAGATCCGGGACGACATCCGGCTGACCGGAGCTTCATGATGTACGACGACGACAACTACGACGACGGTTTCGACGACGAGGCGCTGGCCAGCCGTGTGCGCTTGTCGCTGTGGCGCAAGCTGTTCGCCTACACGAACCCGTACCGCAAGGACCTGCTCCGGCTCGCGACCTTCGCGGTGTTGACCGCGTCTGTGGAGGTTGCCTATCCGCTGATCACGCGCGCCGTTGTCGACTCCGTCGCCGAACACGGCTTCGATGCCAACCTGTGGCTGTATGCCTGGTATTACCTGGCGTGCACGGTGATCCTTGCACTGGCGGTGGGCGGCTTCATCTGGACCGCCGGAAAGATCCGCACCTACGTCAGCCATGACATCCGACGGGACGGTTTCGAGAATCTGCAGCGGCTATCGTTTGCCTTCTATGACCATCGCCCGGTCGGCTGGCTGATGGCCCGCATGACGTCGGACTGCGAGCGGCTGTCCAACATTCTCGCCTGGGGCTTTCTGGATCTGGTCTGGGGGTTCACGATGATGGCAGGGATCGCCATCGCGATGCTGATCATGAACGCCAAGCTGGCGCTGATCGTGCTGGCGATCATCCCCGTACTTGCCTGGGTGAGCGCCAAATTTCAGCGGCGTATTCTGCAGAGCGCGCGCCAGGTCAGAAAGACCAATTCGAGCATTACGGCTGCCTACAACGAGGCAATCATGGGGGTGCTGACCTCCAAAGCCTTCGTGCGCGAGCAGGAGAACCTCAGCGAATTCAAACAGCTCACGGGCGGGATGTACGGCGCATCCGTCATGAACATGACCCAGGCCGCGGTGTACGTACCCATCGTGCTGACACTGGCCAGCCTGGCCGGGGGGTTGACCCTCGCGGTCGGCGGTTTCGATCTCCTTGGCGGCGTGATCAGCGCCGGTACCCTGGTGGCTTTTCTGGCATACGCCCGGCACTTCTTCGATCCGGTCGAACAGCTGGGCCATTGGTTTGCCGAGATGCAGATGGCCCAGGCGTCAGCCGAACGGATCATGAGCCTCATTGAGGCGGTGCCCAAGGTGAAGGATTCAGCAGACGTGACTGCAACGATGGCCGCGCAGCGAGACATGCCGTCACGTTCATGGGTTGCGGCCGACGGCGGGCCGGCGAAGATCTCGAGCATCGAAGTCAAGAATGTCGACTTCGAGTACGACCCGGCGCATCCGGTGCTCCACGGCATCAACCTTTCGGTGTCCGCCGGCGAGACCATTGCCATCATCGGGCCCACGGGTGGCGGCAAGAGCACGCTGGTGAACGTGATCTGTCGATTTTACGAACCAACACGCGGTCAAATTCTGATCGACGGAATCGACTATCGGCAGCGGAGTCTGCACTGGCTGCAGTCGAACCTGGGGATGGTGCTGCAGAACGCCCATGTATTCAGCGGCACGATCATGCAGAACCTGCGCTACGGACGGCTCGAGGCGAGTGATGCCGACGTCAGGCAGGCAGCGCAGCTGGCGGGCGCGGACGAGTTCATCCGGGCGATGCCCGATGGCTATCTCACCGAGGTGGGTGAAGGGGGTGGCCGGCTGTCCGCTGGCCAGAAGCAATTGATCTCCTTCGCCCGGGCGATCCTCGCGGATCCCCAGATCCTGATCATGGACGAGGCAACCTCATCGGTCGACACGGAGACCGAGCAGCGCATCCAGCGTGGGCTCACCAACGTGCTGGCCGGGCGTATCGCGTTCATCATTGCGCACCGGCTATCGACTATCAGAATGGCAACGCGGATCCTCGTTGTCCGAGACGGCCGCATTGCGGAACTCGGCACCCACGACGAGTTGATGGCCGCGCGTAGCCACTACTTCGAGTTGTACCGACAACAGAGCCTGCAGGAGACCACCCGCACCCTGGATGATCCCGCGCCTCAGCCCGCCTGAGAACCGACTCCCGATCGGGTCCCAATCGGGGGTCTGGGCACCCAATGTGCAGTGCCAATGGGAATACTAGGCAGCCGCGGGTTCCAGATAGAAGGACGCGCCGTACTCGATCAGGCTGGCCAGGTGTTCCTGGTCCCGGGCGTTGTCCGCAAACTTATCGATATCAAACGGAGTCGCGGTATCGGTTTTGAGAATGCGTCAGCCATGTTGGTGCACACAGTTGGGCAATGCGCTCGGCATCTTCGAACCGGCTGCCAAGCGCGAACACGGTGCAGAACCGTGTTTCGCCCGTCCAGGCGTACGCGTCGTAACTGTGTCTGACTTTGTAGATGAACAAGTGGACCTGGCCCTGGTACTTTCGCGTGCGTTGTTGCCAGGTCTGTTGCCGATTCTTGCCGACCATCAACGCACCCGACTGGCCCAGGGTCATTCTATTCTAGGTCCCCGGCCGGGTGAGGTATACCTGATTGTGCAGATCTACGCGGCCAGTGGCTGCGCACCCCTCGCGCAAGGCCGCGGCCACCTCCTGAAAGGCGACCTCGCCGGCACGGAAACCGCTGATCTGCGACTTCAGCTCGCCGCGCTGAGCGCGATCGAGCCCATCGAGTTGACCCTCGAGGTGCAGCAACGCGTTGGCGTGACTGGCCCGGGTTGCGGCCTGCCCAAGCCCGGTCAGCAACAGCCTCAGGTAGCGATCGCCCAAGGCGTGGGGCGGCCCCTGGAAACCGCTGAACAGGTCCGCGACACGTCGACTGTGCGCCACGCTGTGAGCCATCAGCAGATATTCGTAGCATCCATGAAATTCGTTCAGCGCGGTGCTACTGAGTCCGGCGCGGCGCAACGCCGACCAGTGCGCATAGGCAAAGACCCGATCGACGAAACTCTCGCGGATCCCAGCATCAAACAACCGCCCTGCTTCTTCGACCGGAAGCTCGGGAAGTGCGTGGCACAGCGCGTCCGCATAAATGCCCCGGCCATTCGGCACCGGGTTATTCGACTCATCGGCAAAGACATTTACGCTATAAAGGCCGCAGCTTGGTGAGTCTTCGGTGAACACATAGCCCGCCAGATCCAGGCCCGTCTCCCGAACCACCGTCGCCGCATAGTCGGCCAACGCATCGGTGAAGTCCTCGGTTGAATCATCGACCCCCACGGCCCGGGGAGCCGCCAGATCCCCGACCAGCCGAATCGGGGGGCGCGGCACCCCCATCCCGACGGCCACCTCCGGACAGAATCCCCGCCATTCGAACAGCGCTTCCAGCTGCCGCGTATCCGGCAATCCATCGCGCTTGTGATTGCCATCGTAACGAACCTGCGCGCCGGTCAGACATTCACTGATTCCCACCACCAACGGCGGCCTCGGGCGCGGCACGATCACCTGGAGAGGCTCAGTGGCGAGTGATGAAGTCCCATACCTGGTCCGCCCCGACCGCCGCCAGGCGCCGGCCGAGCTGGCGCTGCCAGTGCGCTTCGTTACCGAATTCGTCGCGCCATGCCCACAGCCGCCGGGTGTAGTGATGCAATTGATGTTCATGGGTAAAACCCATCGCGCCGTGCACCTGGTGGGCAATCTCGGCCGCGACGCCTGCGGCTTCGCCGACCCGGGCTTTGGCCACCGCGAGCTGTACCTGAAAGCGCGGGTCCCCCAACCGCTCCAGGGCTCCATCCGCCGCCCGGGTTGCGGCCGCAACTTCGCCCGCCAGTACCGCCAGCTGATGCTGTATTGCCTGAAACTTGGAGATCGGACGGCCGAACTGAACACGATCCTGAGCATACTCGATCGATAGTTCCAGGGTACGCGCCAGACAACCGGCCATCTGCACGACCCGCAGCAAGGCCAGCTGCTCCAGAATTTCCGTCGGCGATGTCGAACATTGGACGGTTCGCCCCGCGCCAGCTTCGAACACCACCACATCCCGCGCTTCGCCCGCCAGATTGATACCGTGCTGCACCGTACACTCCTGCGCCGTCAGCAGCGTCAGCGTCTGCGAATCGCCGTCGCTGCGATCCTCCAGAGGCGCGATCAGAATCCAATCGCAGTCCCGCGCCCAGGGCACATCCCGCGCCATGCCCTGCCCCGCGGCCGCTCGCCCCAGCGTTCCCACCCCATCAAGTCCTTCAACAGACCCTGCCCCCTCCAGCAGTTGTCGGGCAAGAACGCATTCGCCCAGCGGGACCGGCAGCGCATGCGTCGCGGCAAGCCGCAGAACCCTGTACGCATCCGCCGCTGTCGTGCCGGATTCGGACAGGCCCAGCAGCGTCAAGCCATTATCGGCGAGCACCTGCCACAACGCGGTAGCAAACGTACCGGCCTCGGAGGCATCCAGCGTCTCCTTGTTGCAGTGGTCGGCGAAGATCCGCTCGGCGCTGTCGAGAATCAGGTTCAGCGTGTCCATCAGCGCAAACCCAGGCCACGAGCAATCACGCCGCGGAGAATCTCCCGCGTTCCGCCGCGCAGGGTAAAGGACGGCGAATGCAGCAGCGTCCGAATGAAGCTCTGGCGAAACGGATGGTCATCGGCGAGCTGCGCAACGCACAACCTGGCAAGCTCGGGCAACTGTTTTTCGAAGTTGTTACCCAACTCCTTCACCAGCGCGGCCTCGACACCGGGATTCTTACCCGCCTGGAGCATTCCGGCGACCGAGATCGACATCTGGCGCAAGGTCATGAGATGGCTGGCCAGACGACCGATCAGTTGCGCGGCGGGCGCATCCGGTTCGGGACCGTGCACGCGGACCAGTTCGACGTACACCCGGAACGCCGACAGGAACCGTTCAGGACCGCTGCGCTCATAGCCCAGCTCGCTGGTCACCTGCTCCCAGCCGTTGCCCGGCTGACCCACCAGCATGTCATCGGCAATGAAGCAATCGTTGAACACGACTTCGTTGAAGTCCTCGCCACCCGCCATGTTGCGGATCGGCCGGACCGCAACGTCCGCGTCCTTGAGATCGATGATCAGCTGAGACAGCCCGGCATGCCTGTTTTCCGAGGTTGGCTCGGTACGCACGAGCGCTATCATGTAGTGATTGCGGTGCGCATCGGTGGTCCAGAGCTTAGTTCCGGACAATCGCCAGCCGCCGGCCACAGGCTTGGCTCGGGCCCGCACCGATGCAAGGTCGGACCCCGCGTCCGGCTCGCTCATGCCGATAGAAAAGAAACATTCTCCCCGGGTGAGGGCCGGCAGAAAGCGCTGCTGCTGCGCCTCGGTGCCATAGCGCAACAACAACGGGCCGCTTTGCCGATCGCCAATCCAGTGGGCACATACGGGCGCGCCCGCCGCGAGCAGCTCTTCCGTCACGACATAGCGCTCGAAGAAGCTACGCTCCGCTCCCCCGACCCGCTTCGGCCAGGTCATCCCGATCCAGCCGCGCGCGCCAAGGGCCCGCGAAAATTCCGGGTCGTGCCCCTCGTTGAAGTTCGAGTCGGCGACACAGTCGACGGGCATGGCGTCGGCGAGGAACGCCCGCACCTCGTCACGCAGCGCTTCCGCCTGATCCGGCAACGTTACCGCATCAAAATTGAGTCCTTCGAACACGCGCTGAACTACATGACGTTCGGGACGCGTACGTTATCCGCGCGCCTGAGCGTTTGCAACGAAGCCTGGCCTTTGCGCGATCACCGGCTCGCGATACCATAGCGCGCTGGAAGGGACCATTCGGAGGAAGACGTGTCGAACAAACCAAGCTACCTGGGGCTGCTGAACGCCATTGCAGTCGGCGAGAGTCGAGGCTATCAGCTGCTGAGCACCTGGGCGGGGTGCACCCGTGATGCGGAGCTGGCCAAGGTGCTGAACGTAATCGCCCTGCGTGAGCAGGAGCACGCCGCCGCATTCGAGAAACGCATCTGCGAACTCGGCTACTCGGTTCGCCGCAAAGACGATCCCGCTTTCGACGCTCGGCTGGAAGCGGCCGGGTCAGCGATATCCGACCGCAAGAAGTTCAAAAAAGTCCTCGGCTTCAGTAAGAAGAACGCTAGCAAGAAGAACGCCGACGCGAGGAACCAACCGGACCAGTTCGCCAATTTTTTCAACGATCCCAACATCGATATCCAGACTGGAGCACTGTTGGGACGTTTCATTGCAGAGGAACGCGACAGCGGCCGGCACCTGCGCGGCGCGTACGAGTCGCTCAACGGGCGTGCGGCGAGCGCGCCGGAGGGCGAGGGCCGTGAACTGGACCAGATCTGCGCGCGCCTCGATTCGCTCACCGCAACCATCGAAGAACTGAAGGCCGCCCGTTCGGGTTAGAGGATCATGTCGGAGGCGAACTACGCCGAGCGACTGCAACCGGTCATTGATGAGATTACTCGACGCGCGCGCGTCGCCGACGCCTTCATCGACAAGGACCTGTATCGGGTTTACTTCGCCACACTATGGGCCAATCTGGTCATGAATCCGGCCGATTCCGGGCTGACCGAGGCCGATCTCGAGCCCATTCACCACTACCTGAACCGCAACGCCCTCGCGCCGGTTCTCGGCCCGGGTCAGTCGATAACGGAGTGCTTTCGCTTCATCAACTCGAAAGCCGGGGAACAAGCGATGGATCGGTGTCAGCTCGGACAGACCCATCGCGACCTGCTGACGTACTTCTGCTCGATGATCCTCGATCCGGAGGGCCATCGAAAGTGGGCCGACCAGCACCGTGAGGACTTGGATTTCTAAACCGGGGCAAACAGCACAGCACGCTACTGCACGTTGATGATGAGTTCCCGCTGCCCTGGGCGGTGGCGGTGCTCCCAGAGAAACACCCCTTGCCAGGTGCCCAGCGCCAGGCGCCCGTCGATCACCGGGACCGACACGCTGACGGCCGTGAGCGCGGCCTTGATGTGCGCCGGCATGTCGTCGGGCCCTTCGACCGTATGGGTGTACAACGCATCGTCTTCAGGTACCAACCGGTTCAGCCAGTCTTCCAGGTCTTTCTGAGCACTTGGATCGGCGTTCTCCTGGATTGTAAGGCTCGCCGACGTATGGCGGATAAAAATCGTTGCTAATCCGTCTCTTACATCACACAGGGCAACTTTTTCCATGACTTTGTGCGTGACGTCATAGAGCCCCTGACCGTGAACCGATACCGTCAAAGTCGTATTCATGAATCCAGCGAAGTCGCTGCTGCCGCAGGCGTTACATACGCTAACAAGGATAGCGGAACTTGGACGCCCAGGTACAATGAGCACCCTGATTCCACGCCGCCGCATTGAGCAGTTCAGCGCGACGGCCGCGATCACCGTCACGCTGTTCGCGGGAATAGCGATTCACCTCACATCGGTGATGCCGAGCGTCGCTGCCGCGCTGTTCTTCGTCAGTCTATTGACCTCGAACCTGGTGTCTCGCGGCTGGACGATCCTGGTCGCCGCGGTCGCCTCCACCGCAACGATCATCCCTTCCCTGTGGCAGTACTACGCCGCCGGCAGCGATCAGGCGATCGTAACGCCAGAGCAGCTGCTCTGGGTCGGTGCGTACTGGATGGCCAGCGCGCTGCTGATCTGGAACCCCCGGCGGCGCAGTCTCGGCATTGAAACGCTGCGCGATGCGTTCGAGCACGCGCCCACCCCAACCGCGCTGACTGACATCGAAGGCAGGGTTATCCATGCCAACGGCGCATTCGCCGAACTGATCGATCAGCCCCGTGCCAGCCTCCCTGGCAGCCATCTCAACGACCTGCTTGGCGACGAAACGTGGTCCGAGGGGCTCGAGGACCGAAATCGTCTGACCAGCGGCGAGCCGGATTTCATCTGTTTTCAGCGCGATTTCTCGCGCCACGATGGTCTGCTGGTGTCCGCGTCGATTTACATCCGCCTGCTGAAGGATCATTCAGGGGAGCCGTCCTATGCCGTGGTCCAGGTTCACGACCTGACCGAGCAGCGGGATACCCAGGAAGCGCTGGTCGCATCCGAATCGAGGTTTCGCGGCATCATCGAGAATACCGAGCAGATGACCCTGGTGGTCGATTCCGAGGGTACGATCAGTTATGCGAACCCGATCGCAACCCGGCTGCTCGCCCCTGCTGTCGCAGGCGAGGAACTCCGCGATACGTTGTCTGGTGTCTCCTGCAGCAGTCTCATCCATGAAGCCGACCGCGCCGAATTCGACCGGCGGCTAGAGCAGACCTACCGCGAACCCCGCGAAACCCTCATCCTGTCGAACGTTCGCCTGGCACAAGACGAGCGTATCTATCTCGACATTCAGCTGACCGGGCTCGGCGAGACGCCCGGCATCGAAGGCACCGTCATCAACTGCCGCGTGGTCACCGATCAGGTGCGCGCCGAACAGCAGCTGAAGGACAGCCAGTCGACACTCTCGACGATTTTTCATGCCAGCCCCGATGCGATCATGATACTGCGCGACGACGACAGCACGATCATCGATTTCAACACGGGTTTTACCCGGCTGTTGGGCTATACGCGCGAAGAAGCCGTAGGTCTGCCCGAGTCCGACCTCAACATCTGGGCCGATCCCACCGACCGGGAGAGAGTGCTCAACGGACTGCGCGAACAATCCGAACTCCTGGATTGCGAGACGCAACTGGTCGCCAAGAACGGAGAAATCATCGACGCGGAGATCTCGGTGCGCTACGTCGAGCTCGACGGCAAATTGTGCGTGTTGTGCATCGGTCGGGACATAACCAAACGCCGTGAAGCGGAAGTCGCATTGTCCGAAAGCGAGGAAAAGTTCGCGCGCATCTTCTCGGCAACCCCCGATGGGATCGTCACCGTGAATCTTAAGAGCGGCGAGATCCTCGACATCAACGACGCGTTTCTACTGGCTTCAGGGTACGAGCGCGACGAGCTCGTCGGCAAGCAACTGGGTGAGCTCCCTATATTCGGCGACGGCAACGAGTTTCAGAGAGCCAGCGACATGATTGCCGACACCGGCAGCATTCAGAATCTGGAAATCACCCTTCGAACCAAGCGCGACGAACTGGTTCCCGCATTGATATCGGCCACCGTCGTCGAACTGAACGGCGAACGCACCCTGGTGTGCATCGCCAAGGATCACAGTGAGCAACGCCACACCGAAGAACAGCTGCGGCGCAGCGAAGAACGCTTCCGCGGCGCATTCGAAAATGCACCCATCGGCATGCTGCTGGTCGATCCCGACGGAAACATCTTCCAGGCCAATCACTTCGCCCTGGATCTGCTCGACTACACGGAGTCGATTCTGCTCGGCAGCCATATCTCGCGCCTGGTTCCGATGGAAGATCGCGCGGCTTTGAAGGAAAGTCTGGGTCAGCTGCTGCACCGAGACGAGAGCATCAGCCGCACCGAACGGCGCATGGTGTGCCATAACAGCATGGAGATCTGGACCAATTATCACGTGGTGCTGCAGCGCAACGAGCACGGCGAACCGCTGTACTTCATCGTGCAGATCGGGGACATCACCGAGATAAAGCACAGCCGTGAACAGATGCAGCGGATGGCGTTCTACGACACGCTCACCGATCTGGCCAATCGCCGATTGTTTTCCGACCGGCTGGAGCAGGCCGTGGAGCACTCAACCCGAAGCGGAAATTTCGCAGCGTTGCTGTACCTCGATCTCGACCAGTTCAAACGGGTCAACGACACGCTGGGGCACGAGGCAGGAGACGAACTGCTGCGCGAAGTTGCGCGCCGCCTGTCCAATTGCGTGCGTAAAGAGGATACGGTCGCCCGCCCCGGCGGTGACGAGTTCACCATTCTACTCTACGACATCAGTGATCCCGGTGATGCCGGCCGCGTGGCCGAAAAAATACTCGAGGAGCTGCGGGCGCCCGTCACCATCTCCGGACACCCATTGGTGGTCACGACCAGCATCGGCATTACGATCATTCCGACCGACTCGGTGCACTCAAACGTCCTGACGAAAAACGCCGACCTCGCGATGTATCGGGCCAAGGAGCGCGGCCGCAACACCTACCGCTACTACTCCGAGGACATGAATACCCTGGCGCTGCGGCGCTTGGAGACGGAAAACGAGCTGCGCGAAGCGCTGGTCAACGACGAATTCGAACTGTTCTATCAGCCCAAAGTCCGGCTCGTCGACCAGAAGATCATTGGCGTCGAGGCCCTGATCCGCTGGCATCACCCAACGCGGGGCATGATCGGCCCGGATGAGTTCATCGGGATCGCGGAGGAAACCGGCGTAATCGTTGAAATCGGCAACTGGGTCGTACGGACCGCCTGCGAGGCGGCGCAACGCTTTGGCAAGCGCAACGGAGAACCGATCCAGGTCGCCGTCAACATATCGCCACGGCAGTTCCGCGATCCGAACCTGACCACCACGATCCGCCGCTGCGTTCGGGAGTCCGGAATCGAAGCCTCGCAGATCGAGCTGGAAATCACCGAAACCATGCTGATCGACGATGCCGAAGCGGCCTCAGTGACAATCGAGCGCTTGCACGATCTGGGGCTGCGCATCGCGATCGACGACTTCGGCACCGGCTACTCGTCCCTGAACTATCTGAAGCGGTTTCCGATCGACACGATCAAGGTCGACCGCTCGTTCGTAATGGACATTCCCGAGAGCGCGGACGACATGGAAATCACCGCGGCGATCATCGCGATGGCTCACGGCCTGAAACTTGAGGTCGTCGCCGAGGGCATCGAAACGGCCGAGCAACTGGGGTTTCTGACCGACCACGGGTGTGAGTATGGCCAGGGTTACTACTTCAGCCGCCCGGTGCCGTTCGGCGACGCGGAAAAGCTTCTCGACCCGAGGGTCAGCCTGCTACGCAAACCCCGTAGACGCCCGTCGGCCTGACGGCCATCCCCGGGGCTCCTCACCCTCGGGACCAGTGCACCAGCCAGAGACTGATTCCCGGGATGTAGGTAATCAGCATGAGCGCCACGAGCAGCACCACCATGAACGGCCAGCTGGCGACATAGAGCTCCGTGATCGGTTTCTTGAAGCGATAGCTGGCGATGAACAGATTCATTCCGATCGGCGGTGTGAAGTATCCGATCTGCATGTTCGCCAGAAAGATGATACCCAGGTGTACCGGATCGATGCCGTAGCCCACCGCAATCGGCAGGATCAATGGCACGACGATCACCAGTGCGGCATAGATGTCGAGCATTGCACCCAGCACCAGCAACATGATGTTCAGTAGCATGAGAAACGCGGTCGGGCTGTGCACGTGTTTTCGGGTGAACTCGAACACCGCCTGGGGCACTTCCGCATCGACCAGGTAGGTCGTAAACGCCAGCGCGACCCCCAGAATGAGGATGATACCACCCACCATGGTCATGGCTTCGCGTATCAAGCGCGGTAGGTCCGTAATGGCAACCTCGCGATACAACCAGACCTGCGCGATCGTGACATACACCGCCGTGATCGCCGCCGCCTCGGAGATCGCGAAGTAACCGCTGTAGATGCCGCCGAGCACGATCAGCGGCAGCGGCAACTCCCAGCGCGCAGCTTTCAGCGAATCCCAGACGGCATGCCCAGTGAAGACGGTCTTGGGTATCTGACCGCCCCGGTGTGTCCAGACCGTCCACGCCGACAGCAGCACGATCATCAACAGCGCCGGCAGCAATCCGGCGAGAAACAGATCGGTGAGCGCGAAGTCGCCGACGTCCATTTGTTGCGCCACAATGCCATACAGAATCAGCGGCACCGAGGGAACAATCAGCAGGCCCAGACTACCCGACGTGGTCACCAGCCCGAGGCTGAAACGCTCGCTGTAGCCGCCCTGGATGAGCGCCGGTACCAGCAGCGCGCCGAGAGCGACGATCGTCACCCCGCTGGCGCCCGTCAACGCAGTGAAGAACGCGCACGCCGTGAAGCCGACAATCGCCAGCCCGGCGGGCATCCAGCCGAATAAACTCAGGGCCAGCGCGACGAGCCGTTGCGAGGTCTTCGATTCCGCCAACACGTAGCCGGCGTACGTGAACAGCGGTAATGCCACCAGCATCGGCGTGTCCGCAACGCGGAACAGATCCACGGCGATGATCGCCAGGTTCTGGTCGCTGGCGAACCATCCGAGCATCGCCGCGGCGAGGACCACCACGAACAACGGCGCACCAAGCGCCGCCATCAGCAGGACCAGCAGCGCGCCCGCGAGAATCAACAGGGCGACCCCGGAGAGCCGGGCGACCCCGGAGAGCCGGGCGACCCTGGAGAGCCGGGCGACCCTGGAGAGCCGGGCGATTCCGGCGAACCAGGCGACCCCGGCGCAATTGGCCGCACCGCATGGAACAGGTAGCGCACGCAGATCACGGCGAACCCAACCGGCATGATCAACGCACACAGCCAGGACGGTACGGCGCCGAACGCGGTCATGGGAAACTGATACTCGCCGATGACAAACTCGGCCGACAGCCACACGAACAAGCCGCTGACGATGCAGGTGAACAACGCCGAGACGCGCCGCATTCGCCGTTGCGCCAATTCCGAGAACATGCGCGGCAGCGCATCGATACTGATGTGCTCGTCACGGCGGGAGGCCAGCATGGCGCCGATCAGCGCGATCCACAGCACCCCAAATTTGACGAATCCATCACCCCAGGGAATGCCGGTACCGAAAAAATTCCGCGCCAGAATCTGATACGTCGCCACCAGCATCATCGCCACGAACAGCACCAGCAGGATCGCGTCCTCCAGGCGTGTCAGCAGCTTCAGCCAGTCACGATGCACTATTCAGCCGGCATCTCAGCGCCGCTTCGATACTCCCGGAGATACCTACGCAGCTCGTCATAGCCGAGTTGGGTGACCACGCCTTTTTCCAGCATTCTGGCGGTGGCTGCGTCGGCAGAAGACTGCCACTCGGATAACTCGTCAACCCCGGGCCGCACCAACTTCAGGCCCTGCTGCTGCAACGCCGCCAGAGCGGATTCGTGGTCCGCCCGACTCTGAGCGTCAATCCGGGCAAGCGCCGCGCCAACGAGTCGGCGAACCGTCTCCTGATCCACCTCCGCGAGTTTCGAGAAGCTGGAATTGGTAATCACCATCGTTCCGAACACATAGAGCAGTGGCACGTCAAGTACATAGTCGAGCTGCGTGTGCCACTGCAACGCGACGGCACCGATCGGAGGAATGGTAACGGCATTGATCAGACCGGTCTGCAGTCCGGCCAGTACATCCGCAATGGTCAACGGGATCGGCGCAATTCCGAACGCTTCCGCGGTGCGCTGGGTGCCCGGATCACCGTCAGGAACCCACACCTTGAGTCCGCGCGCGTCCGCCACCGATGTCACCAGAACACTGCTCATCGCGTAGGCGAATCCTACTTCGGCAAAGCCGAGCGCTTCGTAACCGTTCGCGGACAGCCCGGCCATGAGCCGCCGGTCGAGCCGTTTCCGGACGTAATCCACCTCGTCGAGATCGCGAAACACCATGGGCAGGTTGTACAGCTGGACATCCGTGTACGCACTGGTGAGGCTTCCCGCCGTCAAGGCCGCGCCCTGCAGCGCACCGAGTCGCATCCGCCGCAATACCACCTTGTCGTCCCCCATGACGGCGCCGGGGTAGAACTTGAATTTCACCCGCCCCTGCGTGGCCTCGTGGACATCAGCGGCCGCGGAGCGCATCGCCTTCATCCACGAAGAGCCATCCGGCGACAGCGTGGCAATCTTGAACGTCGTGGCACCCGCGACGAACGACGTCAGCAGACCGCTCAACAGGACCCCGATCAACAACCAACGAATCATCAATGTTCCTCTGTGCTCAATGGTGGCGTTAAAAATATTCATCCGCGGTACTCAGCAGCTCGCGAGCCTGCCGCTGGGCGACCAGGTTGCTCAACGTCAGCCCGTCGGCCCTGGGCTCGGCCTCGAGCACTTCGACCAGCAGCCGGTCATGCAACTCGCGGTCGAAGATCAGCCGCGCGTACAGTTGCGCAAACGTGACCTTCACGATCAGATCACGCCCGTGCGACAGTTCGATCGCGCGTTCAAAGTGCTGACGACCCAGCTCTGGGTGACCGCCCATCGCGGCCGGCAGGAAGGTCTCCATCGCGCCCAGTGCGAGGTACGCACCACCCCCCGCATGCCCCTCGTCGAGCTGCACGACCCGGGACATCAGTGCTTTGGCGCGTCCAAGTTCCGCGATCGCACCCCAGTCATCGCTATGGGCGAGAATCCACAGTGCCCACGCCGTGCCGAGTCTATAGGCGACATCGACCTTCCGGCGATCCAGATCGGCAACCCAACCCGTGAACTCATCGAACGGTTGCGTTCGCGCGACGCAGCTCGCTGGAATTTCCAGGCAAGCCGCACGCTGTGCGTAGTCGAACGCCTTGTCCGTCATCAGGATTTCGCGTTCGGGTTCGACGACGAACGCCCCAGCATACGCGCTATTCAGCGTGGCGGCGGACATCAACAAGCCTGGACTGTCGGGGTCCTGGGCAATCAGCCCGTCCAGCAGGATCAGGTACGCGGGTGCGCCATCGCGCACGGTGTCTAGATCGTCGCTATTGATAATCGCCTCGGTGAGCCCGTCCGCGAGGTTCCTGGTGACCGAGGACATCATCGTGGCGCAACCCACCAACATCCCCCCTGCCATGCTCAGGAAAGCAATTGAAATCCAACGCAACGCGAACTCCTTAACAGCTATCGGCGTGCTTGCCCCGCATGCTGGCCGCGGTCCCATAAGACCGCCGCGACGCAGATTCGTTCGTCCTGCGGGTGCACCGATTTCCGGGCATTAAACGCGGCGCCCCAGCCTAAAGCAACTGAACGAACAAACCTTGCCCTGCTCACCCGGGCGCCGATAATGCGAGCCACAAGGAGCCCATGATGCAACAACTGCACAAACACCTGGCAGACGCACAGCGCGTGCTTCGTGGTCTGCCGATACCTGCAGAGTTACACGCCGACTATCTGGCTAATGAACGCGTCCTGATCCAGGACCTGCTGGACGAGTTGCAACAGCATGCACTCGAGACGACCGATGTGCAGCGTCTGGCCGAAAAACTCGCCGAGGAGACGCGCAACCGCGGCCGTCAACGGACCGGCATCGATACGTTCCTGAACGAATATTCGCTGAGCTCCGACGAGGGCATCGTGCTGATGTGCCTCGCCGAAGCGCTGATTCGAATTCCGGACGACGCCACCGCACTCCGGCTGGTCCAGGATCGGCTCGACGACGGAGACTGGCAAACCCACGTCGGTCAAAGCGGGTCGATGCTGGTCAACGCGTCAACCTGGGGACTGCTGTTGACCGGGCGCCTGTTCCGCACCACGGACGCGGCATCGTTCTTCAGCGGCATCACGCGAGTCGCCACGCGCCTCGGCAAGGAAATCGCGCTGAGGGCAATTCGCCAGGCAATGAGTATCGTCGGCCAGCAATTCGTCATCAGCGAAACCATCACCGAGACCTTGCGGACGGTCGGTCCCTACCAACCGGTCGCCAACGGCCAGGGGGAGACGCGCTACTCCTTCGACATGCTCGGCGAAGCCGCGCTTTCGGAGGACGACGCCGCCCGCTACCTGCAAAGCTACCAGGACGCCATCGAGGCGCTCGGTTCGCACTATTCCGAAGCGCCGACCGGCATCGCCGCAATCTCCATCAAGCTGTCGGCGTTGCACCCCCGATTCGAGCCGCGCCACGTCGACGCGCTGCGAGGGGTACTCGTGGAGCAAATTCGGCACTTGCTCGAGGCGGCGCGCGACCTTGACATTCAGGTCACCGTCGATGCCGAAGAAGCCTACCGACATCACCTGACCCTGAGCGTGTTCCACGATCTCTACATCAGTCCACAACTACGCGGTTGGGACGGCCTTGGGCTTGCCGTTCAGGCGTACCAGAAACGTGCGCCCGCCACCTTGCGTTGGATTGCCGATCTGGCCCGGCGCGAACGACGCAGCATCCCCGTCCGGCTCGTCAAAGGGGCCTACTGGGACACCGAAGTGAAGCGCGCCCAGGAGCTCGGGCTATCGGACTACCCGGTGTTCGTTCGCAAGCAGGCGACGGACGTCGCCTACCTCGCCTGCGCCCATCGAATACTGCAAAGCGGCGGCGCACTGTACGGCCAGTTCGCGACTCACAACGCCCATACACTCGCCTCCGTAGTCGAGTTTGCGCGGTACCACGACAACCAGCAGTTCGAAGTGCAACGCCTGTTCGGCATGGGAGAGGTGCTGTGCGAAGTCCTGCGCGATCTTCACCCTGGAGTTCCACAACGGATCTACGCGCCGGTGGGTCCCTATCGAGAGCTGCTCCCCTACCTGATGCGTCGATTGCTTGAAAACGGCGCCAACTCCTCGTTCGTACACCACCTGAACGACGACCGCATGCCCATTTACGAGCTGATTCGCGACCCGGCCGAGGAACTGGAGGACGGTCGCTACGTGAGTGCCGATGTCTACCCGCCCGCCACACTCTATGGCCCGGGCCGCGTCAATTCTTCGGGGATCAATCTCGACGATCCGGCGACGCTCTGCCACGTATTCGAGGAGCTCGCAGTCAAGCTCCCGGCGCATCAGGAAATTCGATCGCTGATCTGCAATGCCAACAGCGACAGCGACGCGCCGCCCCGGCCGATCGTCAACCCCGCCGATACCGACCACATGCTGGGCCAGGTTCGCTTTGCCGGCCCCGACACCGTGGACTTGGCGCTGACCACCGCAACCGACGCCTTCGACACCTGGCGCCGGGTGGACGTGGGCGCCCGCGCAGGCATGCTGGATCGGTTGGCCAACGCCCTCGAACAGGAGCGCAGCGTACTGCTGAGCCTGCTGATGTGCGAATCCGGCAAGACCCTGGCTGCCGCCCACGCGGAAATTCGCGAGGCCGTCGATTTCTGCCGCTACTACGCACTCCTGGCCCGCGAGCAGTTGGGCACGCCCATTCAGTTGCCCGGACCCACCGGGGAGCAGAACACGCTGCACTACGAACCCCGGGGCCCGTTCCTGTGCATCGCCCCCTGGAACTTTCCCCTCGCCATCTTCACCGGACAGCTGGCCGCAGCGCTGGTCACCGGCAATACGGTTATCGCAAAGCCTTCGGAGCTTACCGGTATGATCGCCAGCCGCTTGGTTCAACTTGCCCATCAGGTAGGTTTCCCGGAACCGGTCCTCAGCCTGCTCCTCGCCAACGGAGCCGACACCGTACCGCTGCTGACGGATTCGCGACTGGCCGGCGTATCGTTCACCGGCTCGACCGCGACCGCCCGGTTGATTCAACGTGCCCTGGCCGAGCGCAACAGTGGATTCATTCCGCTGATCGCTGAAACCGGGGGCTTGAACGCAATGATCGTGGACAGTTCCGCGCAGCCCGAGCAGGTGGTGCGCGACGTCATCGAATCGGCGTTCGACAGCGCCGGTCAGCGTTGCTCCGCACTGCGCGTGCTGTTCCTTCAGGAGGACATTGCAGATGCGATCCTCGACCCGTTGAAAGGTGCGATGGCCCTGCTCACGGTAGGGCATCCGGCGGCGCTCGACACCGACATCGGACCGGTGATCAGCGCCGCCCGAGCGACGGAACTGGAGGCCTATGTGAAGCAGTTCCCAAGCGGCGCGGTGACGCGCTCACCGGTCAGCGGCGCAGCGCACGGGCATTACGTCGCGCCTACCATGATCCAGCTGGACCATCTGGCGATGCCGGAGCGCGAGGTCTTTGGGCCCGTGCTGCACGTATGCCGGTATCCAGCGAACGCGCTGGACGAGGTCCTTGGATTGATTCGCGATAGCGGGTTTGCCCTGACGCTCGGCCTGCACAGTCGCATTCAGGGACGCGCGCAACACATTGGGGGCGCCGTTCCCGTGGGCAACTTCTACGTCAATCGAACCATCATCGGCGCAACCGTCGAGAGTCAACCCTTTGGCGGCTTCGGACTGTCAGGAATCGGCCCCAAGGCCGGTGGCCCGAACTATCTGAAAGCATTCTGCGCGGAGCGGACCCGGACCATCAACACCGCGGCCGTTGGTGGCGACGCCCAGCTGCTTGGCGGACAAACGCGCGACTGACGTTCAGCCGGCCTCGAGTGCCTCGATGGCGTTGAGGACCTCGGCCATTGGCGGCCGCTGCCGATAGCCTGGAATCGCGAACTTCAGGCGCACGACCTGCTGCGAGTCGAAGTAGATGATCCCGGGATGTGGGATCCCATAACCCGCGTGCCCCGGCGCATACTCTTCGTTACGAATCCCGTAAGCGTTTACGTGCGCCACGTCCTGATCGGACAGCAGTGGGTACCTGATGTCGGAGGCTGACGCGAAGCTCATCTGCTGATCCACCGGGTCATGGGTGATCGCCGCGACGTTCACGCCCACCGCTGCGAACTTATCCTGCCACTGAGCCAGCTCGACCAGCTGGCGTTTGCAGAAGGGTCACCAATCCGTCGAGCGGCTGAAGAACAGCAGCAGCCCGTGTTCCCCGGTGAGATCCGCGAACTGGCGGCGTTCTCCTTCCTGATCCAGTGCGTCCAGCATGGGCAAAGGCGTACCGACGGCGGGACCCCATTGCTGCACATAGGCATCCTGCGCCTGAAGCCCGAACGACCATGCCCAGCAAACCAACACCAGCGCCAACGGCCGAAGCCAGGTCACACGATCAATCAACGGGGATATTCCTTCAGGCGGCTCTGGCTTCGCGGTTCGCCACCAGGGCCACGAAATCAATACCTTTCAGGCCGCGATGCAGCGTTGCCAGATATCGCTTCGGCACGTAGCGATAGCAGTTCGGATAGAGCTTCGCGGCACGTTCGAGGCAATAGCGCATCCGCAAGTCAACCAATGCCACTACCCTATTCTTCTGCTTATCCGACATATCGGCGTCCAACAGCGCGCCCCGCACGCTCATCAGGTCGCGGTGCGCGGCGAGCGATTCGTACAGCCGCTCCAGATAAAAACGAGTCTGCCC